>UQRJ01000301.1 GCA_900543345.1 uncultured Sporolactobacillus sp.
GTCGGCAGCGTCAGATGTGTATAAGAGACAGATGCTACGGGCAGCGGCAAAAAATCATGCCAGTGTGACGGTCGTTTGCGATCCGGCCGATTACGAGCGGGTGGCCGGCAGCCTCGATGCCAATGCGAACGTGCCGCTTGCGCTGCGACGGGAACTGGCGGCCAAGGTATTTCGGCATACGGCTGCATACGACGCAATCATTGCCGATTATTTCACGAAACAAACAGGCGATGAGTTTCCCGAAAAATTGACGATCACCTTCGATAAGAAGCAGGGACTGCGCTACGGGGAAAACCCGCATCAGAAAGCGGCATTCTACCGCGATCCAATCGAAAACGTCTCAACCATTTCCGCGGCCAGGCAATTGCATGGCAAAGCCCTTTCCTATAACAATATCCGCGACGCCGATGCGGCACTGGGCATTGTGAAAGAATTTGCCGAACCGGCGGCTGTCGCTGTTAAACATATGAACCCGTGCGGTATCGGCACGGCCGATTCAATTGATGAAGCCTACAACCGGGCCTATGCGGTGGATACGATGTCGATTTTCGGTGGCATTGTCGCACTGAATCGTGAGGTTGGCAGTGAATTGGCGAAAAAGCTGCACAGTATTTTTCTTGAGATCGTCATCGCACCCTCATTTACGGACGAAGCACTTTCCATTCTTGAAAAGAAAAAGAACCTGCGCCTGCTGCAAGTCGATTTAACCGACAACTGCAAGGATTTCCGCCAGTACACGTCGATACGCGGCGGCATGCTTGTTCAGGAACTCGATACCAAAGGCTACGACGACATTAAAGATCAGCTAAAGGTTGTTACTGAGCGTCAACCGACGGCCGAAGAAATGGCCAGCCTGAAATTTGCTTGGACGATTGTAAAACATGTGAAGTCGAACGCGATTGCGCTGGTTAACCACGGACGAATGGTCGGTATGGGCGGCGGACAGCCGAATCGTGTCGGTGCGGCTAAAATCGCATTGGAAGAGGCGGGTGAAAAAACAAAGGGGGCCGTTCTGGCTTCCGACGCCTTTTTCCCGATGGGCGATACGGTCGAAGCGGCGGCACAAGCGGGCATTACGGCGGTGATTCAGCCGGGTGGTTCCATCCGCGACCAGCAGTCGATCGACATGGCGAATAAATACAACGTGGCGATGGTCTTTACCGGGATGCGCCATTTCAAACATTGAAAGGAGTGGCCGAAGCAATGAATATATTGATTGTCGGTGGCGGCGGCCGTGAACACGCAATGGCCTGGAAAGTCGCGCAGAGTGATGAAACGGATCATTTGTACGTTGCACCGGGCAGCGACGGCATTGCCGCAGTGGCCGAGTGCGTGCCGATCGACGTGATGGATTTTGCCGGACTGGCCGCATTCGCGCATGCCCACCAGATCGACTTGACGCTGGTCGGTCCCGAGGTTCCGCTAGTCGGCGGAATTGTCGATTATTTTATCGCGCGCGGCCTTAAAGTGTTCGGTCCTTCGAAAGCGGCGGCGCAGATCGAGGGCAGCAAATCGTTTGCCAAACAATTGATGGCCGACTATCATATTCCGACCGCACGTTACCGGACATTTACCGATTACGATGAGGCGGAAAATGAACTTCACCGGATCGGTGCACCGGTCGTGCTGAAGGCGGACGGCCTGGCCGCCGGCAAGGGCGTGATTGTCGCCAAAACGATGAATGAAGCCGAAACGGGCCTGAAAATAATCATGAAGGATAAAAAATTTGCCGGCGCCGGCGATCGGGTTGTGCTGGAAGAGTATTTGGAAGGCGAGGAATTTTCGCTGATGGCTCTGGTCAACGGGCGCCGGGTAACGCCACTGGCCCCTGCTCAGGATCATAAGCGAGCATTTGCGGGGGACAAGGGTCCGAACACCGGCGGGATGGGCGCCTACTCGCCGGTACCGCAAATTCCGCAATCCGTAGTCGATCGGGCGGTAGACACGATTCTTCAGCCGGCGGCGGACGGTATGACTCGGGAAGGACGACCGTTTACCGGCGTGTTATATGCCGGCCTGATGCTGACAGCGGAGGGGCCCAAGGTGATCGAGTTTAACTGCCGCTTCGGTGATCCGGAGACGCAAGTTGTGCTACCGCGATTACAGTCCGATTTTATTCGTGCCATTTGCGACGTCATGGACGGGAGGCAGCCCGACTTGTCGTGGTCGGATCAGTCGGCGGTCGGTGTCGTACTCGCCGCGGAAGGTTATCCGGCGGCATATGAAAAAGGTCAGGCACTGGGGCCGATCGATAAGTTGGCTCCCGAAGCGCTTGTCTTTCATGCCGGCACGAAGAAATCCAGCGAAAAATGGCTGACAAACGGCGGACGCGTGCTGCTCGTCGCGCGCCTTGGCGACGATTTACGCCAGACGCGCGATGCCGTGAACCGGGACCTGGAACGAATCGCAACGGACGCGGTCTTCTTCCGCAAAGATATTGCCGCGCATGCGCTTAATGCCAGCCGAAGTTAAATCGTCGAATCGTCAAAGGCATCGCCGGGAGCGGTGCTTTTTTTAGTTGGTCGCTGGAGCGGTCCGAATCGATTGAAGAACTACTGAGATACAGAATCGGGGAAAGTATTGCTGCAGCATGGCAAATGCGGATCCAACGCTATATTTAGCAAGAAAGACCGTGCCGGGAGGGGCGCTTGAAGCACCGCCGGCAAAGGTGTAAAATAGGTCGCACAAATAGACGTTTGTGTGCAGAGGGAGAGGAGCATGAGCATGAGTCTTAGAAAAGTGGGCATTGTCGGCATCGGTAATGTCGGAAAAGCAGCGGCATCGGCAATTTTGCATGAAAATGTGACCGACGAACTTTATATTTCGGACATCGACGAGCAGCGGGCCGAAGGGGAAGTTTGGGATTTTGCCGATAGTATTGAGATGACCTCGTCACGAACGCGTGTGGTTCAGGTACCGCTGGAAGGCTTGGCCGTTTGTGATACCATTCTTATTACCGTCATGGACCGGTCGATCATTCCGAACGGTATACGTCTGGATTTGCTTAAAGGAACATCGGCGATTATCTATGATATCGTGCCGAGATTGCGACGGGCCGGTTTTAAGGGCGTTTATGTTGTCGTTACCAATCCGTGCGATATTATTACATATTTGGTTTATCGTCTGTCCGGTTTGCCGAGAGCGCGCGTCGTCGGTACGGGGACTGCGCTCGACAGCATGCGGCTCCGCCGCCATCTTTCACGGGCTCTCGGCGGTATCGATCCGCGCAGTATCAGCGCTTATATGATGGGGGAGCACGGCGATTCTCAGTTTGCCGCCTGGTCGCACGTTCGCATCGGCGGTCAGCCGATCGATGATTACGAGGCGGAAAACAAGCAGCGCTTCGGCATGCTGGATCGCAATAAAATTGAAGATACCGCCCGTCATATTGGCTGGGAGATCCATAAGAGAAAAGGAAGTACACAATTCGGCATCGGCAATCAGCTTGCCTTTTTCGCCCGGACTATTTTAAACCTGTCTCTTATACACATCTCCGAGCCCACGAGACCCTAAGACATCT
>UQRJ01000302.1 GCA_900543345.1 uncultured Sporolactobacillus sp.
CGAGATGTCTTAGGGTCTCGTGGGCTCGGAGATGTGTATAAGAGACAGATGAACATCTGAATACCGATGCGAAGTATAGCTGGATCAAGTCGCCGCGCTGGGAAGGCCATCCGATGGAAACTGGCCCGCTCGCCCGCATGATGGTCGGCTACGCGTTGAACAAGGGCGATTATCGGGCGATAGTCGATGATACGCTGAAAAAGCTCGGACTGCCGCTGCCGGCGATGCATTCGGCACTCGGACGAACGGTCGCACGCGGGCTCGATGCCGGCTTAACTGTTAATTGGATGCGGGACGATTTCAATAGCCTGATTCAAAATATCAAAAACGGCGATCAGACGACATTTGATAAATCAAAGTGGGAACCGAAAACATGGCCGGCTCACGCATTTGGTGTCGGCACGGTCGAAGCGCCGCGCGGTTCGCTCGGTCACTGGATTGAGATTGAAAATGGCAAGACGAAAAATTACCAGGCGATCGTACCGACGACGTGGAATGCGTCGCCGCGCGATTCGAATGGCGGTATTGGCGCATATGAATCGTCGCTGCGCGGCGTTCCGGTTGCCGATCTGAAGAAACCGCTGGAAATCTTGCGTGTTGTCCATTCGTTTGATCCGTGCCTGGCTTGTGCGGTTCATTTAACGGATCTTGAGAACCGGACACTAACGTCGATTCAGGTTGACTGAGCGTTGAAGGAGGGAGAGCAATGAAAGCAGCCACGGTCGGAAAACCGCTGGCCGGTGGGAAAGTACACGAAAGCGCCGCGGTCTCGGAAGCGGACAATGTGTCGCGAAAATCGGTCTATGTCTGGCAAGTGCCGATTCGTGTTTTTCACTGGGTTAACGCGGCAGCGATTGTCATCTTAATGTTAACCGGCATTTATATCGGTCATCCGTTCATCACGCCGGCGAACAATGGGGAAGCTTATTACCATTTCTTCATGGGGTGGGTGCGGAATATCCACTTCTTTACGGCTTTTGTTTTTACAGCTAATCTGATCTTCCGCGCCTACTGGACGTTCCGCGGCAATCATTACGCGAAGTCGCAGATTCTGCAGAAAAAATTCTGGTCCGGGATGGTTGAAACGCTTAAGTTTTATCTTTTTATTCCCAATCATAAGCCGCATTATATCGGCCATAATCCGCTTGCTCAGCTGACTTACTGGCTCTTTATCGGCGTCGGTTCCGTTCTCATGGTACTGACTGGATACTATCTGTTTTTTCAGCCGCAACCCGACACCGTCTTTGGAAAAGCTTTCGCCTGGGTTCCGCTGGTCTTCGGTGGATCCGATTTTACCGTTCGTTCATGGCATCATCTCATTGCTTGGTGCTTCATGATTTTCATCGTGGTTCATGTGTATATGTCGATCCGTGATGATTGGGTCGGCCGGGACGGAACGATGACCTCGATTTTTACCGGCTTCAAATATGAATCGGTCTCCGAGCTGCCGGACGATGCCGCGTCCGGTTCGGGTGTCGGTTCAGCGGTTGCTGGCATCGAAAAAATCACCATCCTTGGCGTCGGCAACACGCTTTATTCGGACGAAGGGCTTGGCATTCACGTTTTGCCGCGACTTGAGCAAGCGCTCCGCGACCTGCCCAATTTGGAGTTCGTCGATGGGACGACCGAAGGCATGCAGCTGCTGGCGCCGGTTGAAGCGACAAATGCATTGATAGTTGTCGACGCGATCAATGCCGGGCGCCAACCGGGGACGCCGATCGAGTTGAAAAAGGATGAGATTCCGGCATTTAATGGGATAAAAATGTCGGTTCACCAAATCGGTCTACAGGAAGTTCTGTCTGCGGCGCAGCTGCGCGACCGGCTGCCGCAAAAAATGGTTATGTTCGGCATTCAGCCTGCTTCGTTGAAAATTGGCACGGAGATGTCGTCGACGGTCGAGCAGGCAATTCCAGAATTGATCGGTCGGATCCGCAAGCAAATTGCCGATTGGCGGGAGAAAAAATGAATCGTCGTGAATTTTTTCAGTCGCTGGTTAAAGATCTGACGGATACCGGTCGGGAAATCGCCGCGCCGTTTATCGAAAGCGATATAAGAAAAATCGAACAAGCGACGGATATGCTTCAGGGAATCGAATGGCACCGGCTTGATCCGCCGGTGCCCGGCTATCAGGAACAATTCATCGGCGGACGGTTAATCAGCCTGTTTGCTGCTGCAGACGACTTACGGGCCTGCAGTAAGGCTTGTCCGAATTGCCGGGGAATCCTGCAGTGGCATGCATATGCGCGGCAGCTTGTTTGCAGCGGCTGTGGCCAAACGTGGAAAATTGCTGCGGATTCCGGCCTTACTTTTTACTCATTAAAAAAGGCGGACGATGTCTGGTGGGTCGCATTGCCGGCCGGTGTCGGCGATGCATGAGATGGGGCTGATGGAAGATGCGTTGCAAATGGTTTCCGCGGATGCCGGCAAGCATGGCATCCGGACGGTGGAAAAACTGACATTGATTGTCGGTGATTTAAGCAATGTGATGCCCGATGCACTTCGCTTTGCTTTTGAGGCGTTCCGGCGTTCGGGAGAGGTGGCGACGCTCAGTCCGCACGCTTCGCTCAAAATTATCCGCGAACGTGCGCGGGCCCGTTGCGCGCTCTGCGGCAAGGAATATGAGCCGAACGAATATCTGGCGACTTGTCCGGCTTGCGGTGAGCCATTCGGCGTGCTAACGTCGGGGGAAACGTTTAGAATTGAGTCATATGAAGGGAGCTGACTCGGGTCATGAAGGTTGCATTGGAAAAAGACGTGATGGAAAACAATGATCGTGCCGCCGCGTTTAATCGCCGTCAGTTTGCGAAGAGCGGCACTTTGGCCGTCAACATAATGAGTTCTCCCGGTGCAGGTAAGACAACGATTCTTGAACGGACAATCGACGCGCTGGCCGGCGAGCTGCGCATCGACGTGATTGAAGGAGATATTGCGACCGAACGCGATGCCGATCGCATTCGCGCCAAGGGCGTCCGTGCTATTCAAATCGGTACCGAGGGTGAATGTCATCTTGATCCGCGGATGATTGCCCGTGTCCTGCCGTCGATTGATTTAGAAACAATTGATCTGCTTCTGATTGAAAATGTCGGAAATCTGGTTTGTCCGTCGGAATTCGATCTTGGCCAGGCGCATCGTGTCGTTGTACTCAGCACCCCCGAGGGTAACGATAAAATCACCAAGTACCCGCTGATGTTCCATGTGACGGATCTGGCGCTGATTAACAAAATCGATCTGATCCCCTATGTCGATTTCGACATCGAACGGGCCCGCACCGATCTGCGCGGTATCAATCCGGCTTCACAGTTGTTACCGCTGTCGGCACGGACCGGTGCCGGTTTCGATGCTTGGCTGGCCTGGCTGAGGGAAGCGCGGCGCGCGTGCGGGAAGCAGTAATCGTAACCGTGCGCGGACGGGTGCAGGGTGTCGGTTTCCGCCCGTTTGTCTATCGTTTGTCCAAGCAGCTGCATCTGTCTCTTATACACATCTCCGAGCCCACGAGACCCTAAGACATCTC
>UQRJ01000303.1 GCA_900543345.1 uncultured Sporolactobacillus sp.
TCATCAATCCTTTTCGAGCATTCGGTTCCGGCCGACTGTTGAACGACAAGAAGCGGTGGTCGCCGTTACATTCGTACTTGATCAAGTGACCGTTCGGCTGACCTATTTGCCGACCGCCGATACGCTGGACTGGACGATCGAATTGATGAATCGTTCCACCCGTCCGCTGATTGTCGATCAGTTTGCTGTTTGGGCTTCATTAGCTTACGTCATGTTTCGTGACAAACATGTGATTCGCAACATGAGGGATTCCGTGGCTGTTTTCCCGTCCGTATCGCCTGATTTTACTAAATTGGCGGCAGTTCGCCGGAGCGGCGAAGCGCCGCATTTGGGCGTCTATCAAATAAGCGGCAGGACATTGTCGGTCGGAACCTATTGCGAGTACACCAATCTGTTTTTTGAAAACGTTTCACCGTCGCTGGATGGCATGCTGTTTCACCAATTCATTCTGGCGGGGGGCTATGGTGCGGGTCAAAAACCGCAGTCGGACTGGCTCTATTCTTCTGACGGATTCACGTTGGCACCTCGTGGGCGTAAGGCATGGACATACCGATTCTGCGGTTTTGCGGATCGTCGCGACTTTTATACCCGCGGTCTTTCTTTCGGGCATCCGATCATTCGCTTTCAGCCGATGGTGAAAGAAAACGACCGACTATCATTGGCTGTCACCCTGCCGAAGGATACGGCCATCAAGCAGGCATCCGTTGATTACAAAAGCGACGACCGGCTTGTCACCGAAGACGTCGGCCATGATCTACAACAACATGACAATGCTGCCCGCCTCGTCTTTCCGGCTCAGGGAAGAGGGGAGCATCGAGTGACGATTACTCTGAACGATGGGAAGAAGGGCAGCGTGATTTTCAATGTTGTCAGTTCACTGCACCGAATGCTGGATGAGCGGGTGGATTATATCGCCGATACGCTGTATCAAGGCGCAGATGCCGACGTTCCGTACAGTTTCATTCCACTCTCCAATCAAGGTGAATCGCTGGGCAAACTGAGCCTTGTCTTGCAGAAAAATCTATTCGATAAGGAGCGGCTAAAGGTCGAGCAAGTCCGACGGGTCGAACTAAGCGCTGTAAACTATATCCGGCCGAAATGGTTTATCAACGGAAATTTTAGGAAACCGCGCAAATTGTACGGCAACTTTTATCGAGTAATGGATTTCGAATATATCGGCCATGTATTCTTTCTTTTATCGCAATTTGACAATGCCGTGCTTAAACTGCATCGCGCAGACGACTATCTGAAGTGGGCCGCAGATATTTTCAATCTGAGAGTCAATCCCGACCTGCACGATGATCCGCGGGCGCAGGAAGAAACGCAAATGCTCGGCATCTTTTTCCTATATATTAACGATCTCCTCGCTGAATTGAAGAAGCGGGGGCTGACGGAAAAGTATAAAACCATTGAAAAAATATGGCGCCGGATGACCGATAAAGTGAATCGTGAAAGCGTCGTCTATCAGGCGGCGATGACCGAACATTATTACGATAACGCCGGCTTCGGACCGGCGGCAGGTGCGCTGAGCAATACGGGGCACACAGACGGCGCGCTGCGTTACGGTCGATTGTTGGAAGCCAATATCGGTTTCAGCAATGATTTCCGTGCTCAGGCGCCCGACCGTTGGTGGGAAGCGCTGTCTTATATGATGCATGCGTTATGGGGAGGGGTCGCCTCGGCGGCGATGCTGCAGGTTTACGATTTTCTGAAGAATCCGGCGTATCTTGAAGCCGCCTATCGTTCGACGGTCGCGATGCTCTATTGTTACGATACGCAAGCGACGGCGACCAGCAAGCTGGAAAAAGGGGCTGCCGCTTCAACCTATAGTATCGCCGGGCCGAATATCAATCGTCCCGATTTATCGCGACAGCGTTTCGGTCAATCTGTCTTCGCAACAGATGGCGGCATTTTCAGCCGCTTGTTCCCTGAAGGCGATACAGGGCATGCGGATTGGGATATGGGAGAAGAGTTGGTTGCTTATCTGAATGGGTTCGGCCATAAAACTTATCTTTACACTCGGGACGGTGTGCTTAATGTCGTGAACGGCCGTTTGGAAACAAATAGCGACGGCTCGTACTCGATATACAGCTTCGCGCCTTATCCGAATGAATACATTTTTGCTGAGAAAAACTTACATTATGTGGCGCCGGAAGGCTCGTTTACACCGGTCATAAAATTGATCGATCATCAATTTGTCAGTGAATAAATGGTTCCGGCCGTTTCACCGCTTTTCTTTCCGCTCAAGGCCGAAGAAAGAGGGAAGGGCGTTCATAAAAAAATGCGGCCATGATCAAAGGACGCCGCCGCTGCTGGGCATCGTCGATCGATTTGAAGTCTTGAATGATTATCGGAAAATTTGGCGGAACACCGTCAATAAAAAAGGGAAATAGGGTTTACTGCCGCTCGGCGGCGCTTGTACAAAGTGAGCACGGCTTTCTTGAGGAGAAAGCCGTGCTCATCTCTATACTTTTATAACGGGCAACCGACTTCAAGCCGGCCCTGAACTTGCCGGTTGAACTCGGCTTATTTTTCCGTCTGGCAAAGATCCGGTGCCGGTCGCTTTTGCAAGCCGCCCGACCATTCAATTAGCGCGCGGAAAACACGACTTGTTTTATCTAGAGGTACTGGTTCACTAATCTTAATATATCCTGCTGAAGTTGCGATGGATCTATTCCTTCGTTTTGCCAGTGATTCAGATCGATGTGCTTACCCATGTTTTTGAGATGATCGTACCATCCTTGCAGCAATTGTAAGTAAAGATTAGTAACATAATTGTTATCTTCACTGGCTCCCGGCCCGAAATAGTGATTGTTTGCGGGAAAGACTCCCGTAGACACGGCATAATTCTCCCGATCGTCATGTTCATCGGTACAAGCAGTTGCCGGGAGTCCTTCGTAAGTAATTGCCAAACGATTAGGCCTTGAGTCATTTCCTTTTTTGACGATTTGCCTAATATCCTCGAGATGGAATAAAGCGTTTTCGGGTTTTCGATCACGAAAGGCACGAACACGAAGCGATGCAGGCCCGTGCCCGCCGTTTCCGGTTTGCGCATTTGCATCAATGATGTTTCCATTCAGATTCCAGATGCCGCGATGGTAGTCTCGGATAAAATTGGTTGCACTTATATAGTTGGAGAACGCATAGAGGTCGCCAATTTCTTTTACCGACAAATCTCGTTTCTCGAATTGATGATCTTTGGTTAAGAATAAATATTCTCCGGAAACAATGCCTTCGATTAAAAAAATCATGGTTGATCCCCCCTGATACGCCGATTAACGTTCAAATCAGACTATTAACGATCCCAGTATAATATATCCCGCCCCTTCAATGAAATAACTATCTTCATATTTTTGTTGTATAGTAGAGAAAAATTCCAGTTTGAGCGAGCAAACGATCTTTTGCAAAACAATTGGCATGATCTTTTCTCTAGCATGGATAACGTCCGTCAATCAGTTTAAGAACTGTCTCTTATACACATCTCCGAGCCCACGAGACCCTAAGACATCT
>UQRJ01000304.1 GCA_900543345.1 uncultured Sporolactobacillus sp.
CGAGATGTCTTAGGGTCTCGTGGGCTCGGAGATGTGTATAAGAGACAGAAACGATCGTCAAGCAGCTTGGCTTCAAGGCCGACCGATGCCAGAATCAGTGCTACTTCGCCGCGCGAAATCATCCCGAAACCGATTCGCGCCGATTGATGAACATTAAACCCGGTAATAGAAGCGCCAAGACCGGCACCAATAAATTTAGTAAAAATTGCCAAAGGTATGATGAATAAGGTGAATCCAAGCTGATCGCCAAGACCGGAAAACGTGACATGCAGACCGATGCCGGCAAAAAAGACCGGAACGAATACACCGTAGGCGATCGGTTCCATCTTTTCCGCCACCGCGTGTTTAAAAGGTGTGCGGGCGATCGCCACGCCGGCGATATAGGCGCCGATGATGCCGGCGACGCCGAGCCGTTCGGCATAAAAGGCGAATAAAAAGCCGATCGTCAGGGCGGCGGCAATTAGCGATTCGGAGACTTGTAACGTACCAATCCGGCGCATCACCAAAGGAACCAGTAACCAGGCGGCAAGAATAACGGTGGTAAAAAACAGCAATTTCGCACCGACGACCAGCCAGAGGCTCTGCTGCGCCCCGCCGAAAACACTCATCACAAAGGCCAGCAGAATGATGACCAGCACATCGTCCAGCACGGCGGCGCCCAGCATCGTCAGGCTTTCCCGGCTGCTTAGCTGATTCAATTCTTTTAGCGTCTGAACTGTGATACTGACCGATGTCGCCGACAGAATCAGGCCGAGAAAGACGGCATGCGCCGTATCCATGCCCAACCCAGCACCGGCCAGCCAGCCGAGGCCAAGCGGAAAGACAATGCCGCCCAGAGCAACGGCGAGCGATGGTCGGACATTGCTTAGCAAGTCATCCAGATTGGTCTCCAAACCGGCAATAAACATCAGCAACAATACGCCGATTTCACTAAAAACCTGTAACACGTCCGATCCCGACACCCAGCCGAAAACGGCGGGACCGATTAACACACCGATCAGCAGTTCGCCAAGTACAGCCGGCTGTCGTAAGCGTACGCTGAGATGGCCGGCAATTTTCGTCGTGACAAGAATAACAGCCAGCTCCAGAATGAAATGCATGCTCCCCCTCCTTTAAACGCCGGCATACCGGTCAAGTCCGATGATCGAGTCGTCATCTTATTTCGACCGACCGTCATCCGCCGGACATTCCATCGAAGCTTCTGCTGCCTGTGTCGGCCTCCTGAAAGCAAAAAAGGAGCCCGCTTGACAGGCTCCTCCATGAATCACGGCATCATTTATTTATAGTATTTACAATACCGGTTATTTTTTTAATTGTCAACAATACCTATGCCCACACGCCGACGACGTTGTTTCCGTAAACCCGTGCCGCAAGCCCATCCCGCCGTCGGCGAGAGCAGCACATTGATCGCCAGCTGTCTTGCATTGATGCTTGTAGCCGTTCCATGAATCCCTCTGCTCGTTCCATGGCATCTGCAGCGTTTTGTGATGAGTCACATTGACGCTTTGCATGTGCTCATATCACGCGCGACCATGTTCCGCTCTGCGTCATCGGATCAATCAAACAGGTGCAGCCCGCCGATGCGGCGGACGGCCTCGACCAACCGGTCCGGGTCGGTCAGCAGGCCGATGCGTATGTACCGATCGCCGTACTTGCCGAAGCCGAGTCCCGGTGCAACGACGACATGCGCTTTCTCCAGCAGCAAATTGAACAGCGACATTGACGTATACCCTTCCGGTACCGGCAGCCAGCCGTAGAAAGACCCTTGCGAGGGAACCGCGTTCCAGCCAATTTCTTTGGCCGCACTGAAAAAGGCATTGCGGCGCGCTTCATAATGGCCGACCAGATCCTCCACGCAGTCCTGCGGGCCGAGCAGTGCCTTGGCACAAGCTTCCTGAATCGCTCCCCACAGACTGACATAGTAGTGATCCTGAATCAGCTCAATCGCTTCAATCACACTCGGATTGCCGATAGCGAAAGCGGCGCGCCAGCCGGCCATGTTATACGTCTTCGACATCGAATACAGTTCGATGCCGACCTCTTTCGCTCCCGGCGTTTGCAGGAAACTGCGTGGTTTTTGGCCGTCATAGCCAATCGCTCCATAGGCAAAATCATGAACGACGCAGATTTTGTGCTTTTCCGCCACCCGGACGGTCTGGGCAAAGAAATCACTCGGCGCGTTGACGGCCGTCGGGTTGTTCGGATAGTTCAAAATCATCAGCTTCGCACGGTCGAGTAAAGGCTCCGGCATAGACTCATAAGCGGGCAAAAAGCCATTTTCCTCAAGCAGCGGCATTTTCTCAACCTGCAGATTAGCGACGGCAAAACCAGATAAGTAGTCGGGATAGCCGGGATCGGGCATCAGCACCGTCTCGCCGGCGTTCAGCAGGCAGCCGCCGACTTCCACCAGACCCGTTTTCGAGCCAAACAGAATGGCCACTTCTTTGCGCGGATCGACATCAACGCCGTATTCCCGTTTGTAAAAAGCAGCGATCGCTTCTTTGAGAAAATCATAGCCGCGGAACGGCGAATATTTATGATACTGCGGATTTTCTGCCGCCTTCTGCAACGCCCGGACGATATGAGCCGGCGTCGGCCGATCCGGATTTCCTTGACCGAGATTGATAACATCGTATCCTTTAGCCATCGCTTGATTTGTTTTCACAACCAGATCGGCAAAAAATTGTTTTGGAAGCCGCTTCAAGGCATCCGCTTTTTCAAAATAGACCATCATCCACACCTCTCGATTGAATTACCAGGCCGGAATAACGACCTGTGAAATCTCCTGAAATACAATTCCCGATTGTTTTGAACTGAAATTTTTCGCTTTTCCGACTAAATTGCCGGCGATAGAGCCACTGTTTCAAAGGCCTTCGATCATTCTGCAATCCTTATCTTTCTTCTGCACCTTTAGGACAGCGTTTCATCGCTGCCCGCATCCGGGTTCCTGTGATCCAGCACCGGTTCGGCAGGCGATAATCCGCGAAGATTTTAAGCTTAATATTATAATGACCTTCCTTTGCCGGTTTCGCAACTTATTCCATGATTTGCTGAAGCGCTTCCTTGCTTGACGTGAACTCAAGGCAATCCATTGTTTTTCGATAAGAGTGGTCTTCTTTTGACATGCATTGCATTTCTATGTAAAATGAGGACAACTTATTGAAATTAAAGATTCTTATCAAGAGCGGCGGAGGGACTGGCCCGATGAAACCCGGCAACCCGGCTGATGGTCAGGGTGCCAAATCCTGCAGAATTCTGGATCCGGGTTCTGAAAGATAAGAGAAGCAGTTCATGGCTTCTCTCGTCGGAGAAGTTTTTTTGTCGTTATTTATTTTTAAACCGAGTAAATTTCTGTGCAATTGGGGGAAAGAAAGATGCAGAAAAGGAATCATAAACTAGTCGGTATGCTTGCCGGACTGCCTGTCTCTTATACACATCTCCGAGCCCACGAGACCCTAAGACATCTCGT
>UQRJ01000305.1 GCA_900543345.1 uncultured Sporolactobacillus sp.
GTCTCGTGGGCTCGGAGATGTGTATAAGAGACAGGACAATCGAACGGTATTGTCTGCTTGCCCATTTCGATTGTGGCGTTCGTCCGCCGGAAGGGAAACGGTCCCCCGCCCGGACGATGTCCCGGAATCCGGCGCCGGGTCCAATCCGAGCGCCATGTTCATATGACGCGGATCGGACGCCGCCGCTGTTTTTTCCCGCCCGCTGTTTTTCTTTTCTCTTCCGCGGCGCACGGGCGCAGCAGCTTTTTCGTCCGATGAAGAAGGCGACTCACCTTCAGAATCCGAACGCCGCGCTTTGCCGGCAGCATCCGCAATCGCCTCGGCAACTGCTTCCCGCGACTGCCCGCCGGTTTGTTCCTGCTCGGTCCGCCATGAGGTAGTGGAAGGAGCGGAGTGATCCGCCTCATTTTTTGTCTGCTGCCGCGTGTTCTCCATATTTAGTCTGGACGCACCGGCGACGTCTTCGGTAAAAGGCGGCAACAAATCCGAAAACGCACCGTCATCAGGGCCGCCTGCACACGGCTGTTTCATCGGCTCCTCCCTAAAGCTTTCCAGTGAAACGGTCTGAATCGTATTCATGGTTTTCACCTCCTTTCAAGCGAATCAATCAAGGGGTAGTGGAAACGGACGAGGTCGTCGAAACCGACGAACCGCTTGTCGTACTTGTCCCCGTCGCAGTGGTTGTTTGCATCGCCTTAAGCAGCGGTGTCAATTCGGCAGCCTTGGAAACACTCATCTTCTCCATGATCGCCGCCTTCGTCTTATCATCCAACATGTTTATGTATTTCGCCGCCTGTTTAACCGGTAACTTATTAAAGATTGCCGCCGCTTTTGCCGGATCCATATTCTTGTAAGTTTGGGCATACATGGACTGCTGTGCCAACTCACTCTGCTGTTTCTTTGATTTTTCTTGCTCGCCAGTCTGCCGCTGCGCTTGCTTCAGCTGATTATTCAGCTGAGCGATCTGATCGGATTTCTTGTCGCTATCGCTTTGCAGCCGCTTGATTGTGGTATTCTGATCGGCAATCTGTCGCTTCAAATCATCGACTTGCACATTTGACGATCGCGAAACAGGATTGGCGCTGCCGCCGAGAAACAAGCTTTTTGCTTCGGTTAAGGGATCGAGGCCGGCCAATTTCAGCAATACACCGACCAGTAAGAGCAAGCACAAGATCGGGACCAGCACGGCAAGTATTGCTTTCGTTATCTTTATTCCTAATCCGTGTCCGTGGCGTTCCTCCAACCTTTTCAGCCCCTTCTCATTTTGCTTGCCGCTCGCACGGCGGCAATCTCATCCATCCGATCCATTTCCAGCTTTTTCAACTCGCCGCGGTAATTTTTCCATTGTTTTTCTTTCACATGGTCGTATTTTTTGACTTCGATATTCTTTTCTTTTAACTGCTCGCGAAGCATTTCGACACGCCTTTTTTCCTGATGATAGCGGATGCTCAGCTTTTCGATGACACGGTCCATTTTTTCAACATCGAATAAGATCAATTTCATCGAATCGATCGTAATCGACCGCTTCATTCGTCCTTCCAGCTCGGTCTGCGTTGCTTCTTTTTGCTTAAATAAATCGATCAAGCGATAACCTACATCCTCCAACCGACTGCACGCCTCGCGGTATTGCGACTCCAAATGATCCTTTTCGCTTTCGGCAATTTTCCTGATTCGCTCAAGCCTGAACTCAAACGGCATGCCGATCATCCTCCGTTCCGAATTCCGATTTTAACCGGGCGACCGATTCCCGAAGCGATACTTTTTCCGACTCCGGCTGCGTCAAATAATCGACCATTTGCGGGTAGTAATGCATCGCCTCGTCGATAGCCGCCGAACTGCCCTTTTTGTACGCTCCGATATTGATCAGGTCTTCCGATTCCGTATACTGCGAAAGCATCGCCCGGAAATGCGTAACCGCCGCCAAGTGATCGGGAGTAATGATTTCGTTCATGACCCGACTGACACTTTTCAAAAGATTAACGGCCGGATATTGTCCTTTTTGAGCAAGTGAACGATCCAGAACAATGTGACCGTCGAGGATACCGCGGACCGTATCGGATACCGGTTCATCCAGATCGTCGCCGTCGACCAACACGGTATAAAACGCCGTAATCGTTCCGTGCTCATCCGTCCCTGTCCGCTCCAGCAATTTCGGCAGTAAAGCAAAAACAGACGGAGGATAGCCCTTGGTGGTCGGCGGCTCGCCGATAGCCAAACCGATTTCGCGCTGACTCATGGCTACTCGCGTCAACGAATCCATCATCAGCAGTACGTTTTTCCCGCGTGAGCGAAAATACTCGGCGATGGCCGTAGCCGTCATCGCCCCTTTGATGCGCATCAGCGCCGGCTGATCGCTTGTGGCGACGACAACAATCGAACGCGCTGTTCCTGCTGGGCCGAGATCCTTCTCCAGAAACTCGCGTACTTCGCGGCCCCGCTCGCCGATTAGGGCAATCACATTTAGATCTGCCGATGTGTTACGCGCGATCATTCCCATCAACGTACTCTTACCGACGCCGCTGCCGGAAAAAATACCGACGCGCTGCCCTTTTCCGACCGTTAGCAGGCCATCGATCGAACGAATGCCCAGCTCAATCGGTTCACTGATTCGTGGTCGTTTAAGCGGATCCGGCGGTTTTTTTGTTGTCGGCACCGTGTCGAATCCCTTTGTAAAAGTCATTCCATCGAATACATGGCCCATGCTGTCGCAGACACGGCCGATCAGTTCATCGTTGACTTTAATTTCTAGCGGTCGACCGGTCGCCTCAACGAGACAGCCCGGGGAAATATGAGCGACAGATGTGTACGGCATCAGCAGAACGGCCTCATCGCGAAAACCGACCACTTCCGATTTGATTTTTCGGCCGTTTTTTAAATGGATGATGCAAACATCGCCGACCGAAGACTCCGGGCCCTTCGACTCAATCAAGAGGCCGACAACGCGGCTGATTTTTCCATAGCGACGGTAACTATCCATCGCGGATAGTGCTTTGATCAGCCGATCGGCATTCATCGTCCATCCTCCTCCATCATTTCTGTCAGCTTTTTCTTAATCACCGACAGCTGACTGTCAATGCCTGCATCAATTCGTCCGAAAGCCGTTTCGATGATGCAGTCGTTATGATGCAGCTCGCTATCGACATAGATGAAAATCTGTCCATCCTGAATCAGTTCGTTCAATTCATGTCGGCGTTGATTCATCATCTCGAAATGGACGGGGGGAACGATCAACTTGATTGTTTTCTGATCGCGTACCTCGCGAACAGCCTTGGCCGCCAGCGAAACCCATTTCTCTTCCTCTTCGGCAACCGATGCGTCGAGAATTTTTTCAGCGACGGCCATTGCCAGTTTAAGCATGTCCGGTTCGCTGCGGCTCAGATAATCACGATAGGCGGTGCGGGCCTGATCGACCCTGTCTCTTATACACATCTCCGAGCCCACGAGACCCTAAGACATCTCG
>UQRJ01000306.1 GCA_900543345.1 uncultured Sporolactobacillus sp.
AAGCCTGTAGCGGACTTTCACCGCCAAGCTGTCGTCCATGCCGGGCGCACATAAAGGAGCCCAAGGTATCGACCTTTGGCTCCTTCATGCCGGCGGTTATTCCGCACAGCCGTAGCCGGCCGTCAGGATTTAGCCAGCGCTTCCTGATTCTCTTCTTTTCTTCGAACAATATAACCACCGTCGGCATAATCAATGACAACATGCATTCCCTTAGAGATATTGCCAAGTAGCAACTCTTCGGAAAGCTTATCTTCGACACGTCGCTGCAGTGCCCGGCGAAGTGGCCTGGCACCGTATTCCGGATTATATCCTTCCTCGACAACTTGCCGCTTGGCCTTGTCGGTCAAATCAATGACAATGCCTTGACCGGACAGCCGATTTTTCAGCTGTTTGGCCAACATTGAAACGATCTGCTTCAACTGATCCTTTTTCAACTCGTGGAACACAATAATTTCGTCGATTCGGTTCAGAAATTCCGGACGGAAAGCACGTTTTAGTGCGCCCATCACTTTGTCTTTCATTTCTTTATATTCGTGCCCTTCATCGTCAACGGTAAAACCGACATATTTATTCCGTTTCAGTTCACTGGCGCCGACATTCGAGGTCATAATAATGACGGTGTTACGGAAATCCACTGTTCTACCCTTCGAATCGGTGAGCCGTCCGTCGTCAAGCACCTGGAGTAAAATATTAAATACGTCCGGATGCGCCTTTTCAATTTCATCGAACAGAATGACCGAATAGGGTTTCTGACGTACTTTCTCAGTCAGTTGGCCGCCCTCTTCGTAACCAACATAACCCGGAGGAGAACCGACGAGACGCGATGTCGTGTATTTCTCCATATACTCTGACATGTCGATTCGGATAATCGCTTCGGTGTCGCCGAACAGTGTCTCCGCAACTGCACGCGCCAGTTCCGTCTTACCGACGCCTGTCGGGCCGAGAAAAATAAACGAGCCAATTGGCCGACTTGGATCTTTCAGTCCCGCACGCGCACGGCGGATCGCGTGAGAAACGGCTTTGACCGCCTCATCCTGTCCGACAACGCGCTTATGCAAGATTTCTTCCATATGGAGCAGTCGTTCACTTTCTTTCTGCTCCAAACGGACGACCGGTATGCCGGTCCAGTTCGCTACAACCTGAGCTACATCATCCGGAACGACCTGAGTATTTTCTTTTCCCTGTTTTTCTTTCCATTTCTTCTCGCAGGCATCGACCTGTTCTTTCAGCTTCTGCTCGCTATCGCGTAACGACGCGGCTTTTTCAAACTCTTGGCTTTGCACAGCCGCATCCTTCTCTTTTTTCACCGTCTCAAGCTTCTGCTCAAGCTCCTTCAAATTCGGCGGTGCCGTATAGGAGCGTAGACGCACTTTCGAGCAGGCCTCGTCAATCAAATCAATTGCCTTGTCGGGCAGAAAACGATCGGCAATATAGCGACTGGACATGCGAACGGCCGCTTTAATCGCCTCATCGGTAATCTTAACGCGATGATGCGCTTCATAACGATCGCGCAGTCCCGTTAAGATGAGTACCGATTCTTCTTTCGTCGGTTCTTTTACCTTAATCGGCTGGAACCGACGTTCGAGCGCTGCGTCCTTTTCAATATACTTCCTATATTCATCAAGCGTTGTCGCACCGATGCACTGCAACTCGCCGCGCGAAAGCGACGGTTTCAGAATATTCGATGCGTCGATCGCTCCTTCGGCCCCGCCGGCTCCGATCAGCGTATGCAATTCGTCGATGAACAGAATAATATTACCTGCCTGGCGGATCTCATCCATTACCTTCTTCAACCGGTCCTCGAATTCGCCGCGATATTTCGTACCGGCAACGACGGTTCCCATATCAAGCGTCATTACACGCTTGTCGCGAAGAATTTCCGGCACCTCATTATTGACAATTTCCTGAGCTAGCCCTTCCGCGACGGCCGTCTTGCCGACACCGGGTTCACCGATTAATACCGGATTGTTCTTCGTTCGCCGGCTGAGCACTTCGATCACGCGTTCTATTTCTTTACTTCTGCCGATCACCGGATCCAGACTTCCTTCGGCGGCCATTGCCGTCAGATCTCGTGCGAGGCTGTCCAGCGTGGGCGTGCTGGCGTGAGCGGAATTTCTCTGCGATGCACCCGATGCCGCTTCATGGCTGCCGAGCAGTTGCAGCACCTGCTGCCGAGCTTTATTCAGACTGACACCGAGGTTATTAAGCACTCGAGCGGCAACGCCTTCGCCTTCGCGAATCAAACCGAGCAAAATATGTTCCGTGCCGACATAGGAATGGCCAATCTTTCTTGCTTCGTCCATCGAAAGCTCGATGACTCGTTTTGCCCTCGGTGTATAATGCGGCGTTTGTACCGTTTCGGTCCCGCGCCCAATCAATGCCTCAACTTCTTTTTGAATTTTTTCAGGGCTTAGATTCAGCGCTCTCAGCGCTTTCGCCGCAATACCGTCACCCTCTCGGACAAGGCCGAGCAGGATATGTTCCGTCCCAATATTGTTATGGCCGAGTCTCATGGCTTCTTCCTGAGACAACGCGAGCACTTTTTGAGCTCGTTCTGTAAATC
Organism: uncultured Sporolactobacillus sp.; assembly: GCA_900543345.1. Classification (GTDB taxonomy): domain Bacteria; phylum Bacillota; class Bacilli; order Bacillales; family Sporolactobacillaceae; genus Sporolactobacillus. Next base: position 2,564 of record UQRJ01000306.1, read on the forward strand.
GTCCAAACATCATAATAACAGCGGCCTCCTTATTTCATCATATTCTTTTCTCCAGGCCTTCGTGCAATACGATCACTTACCGCCGTCATTCCTAAAATTTAAAAGGGACGGGCAATTCCTTCCCTGTTCTGTCTATTGTAGAAAACCTTTGCCAATACTTCAACCATTATCGCTTTTTACCCGGGCTCCGGTATTCGGTTCTTGGCAACCTGTTGCTCCTAAGTTATTATTTCGCCGAATGGCTGTCTGATTCCTCCAATTATCTTTTTTTCGCCGGCCGTTTCTCTGTCGCCCGCATGACTGCTCCGCAAATCGACTTCCGTTATCGTGTATACGTCAGTGACTGTAACATTGCCTTCAAAATATTCGCCCGAATCCGGTCTCTTATGGGAATATCAAAAGCCGACACGCCATGATCGACCGCACTTAGCATCAATCTGGCTTCTCTTTTATTAATGACCTCCTGTTCCAGAAGGTGAATAATAATCGACTCGGCCATGTTTTCTGTCAGACGATAGCCGATCAAATTGATCATTTCATCAATTAAATCCGCCTCAGTAACCGGCTGCACTTTAATCACCTGAATGTAACCGCCGCCGCCGCGTTTGCTTTCAACGATATAACCACGTTCGATCGAGAATCGCGTTTTTAGGACATAATTGATTTGAGAAGGCACACATTGGAATTTTTCCGCCAGCTCACTGCGCTTTAATTTAATGATATCGCTGCTATCCAGAACGTCCTTAATATACTTTTCTATGATGTCTGAGATGTTCCGCATCGGGGCATCGCCTCCCTGACCTTGACTAACTTTGACCATAATTAATTATGACTGAATTAGAGTAAATCTGTCTCTTATACACATCTCCGAGCCCACGAGACCCTAAGACATCTCG
>UQRJ01000307.1 GCA_900543345.1 uncultured Sporolactobacillus sp.
AGATGTCTTAGGGTCTCGTGGGCTCGGAGATGTGTATAAGAGACAGGTTTTTCAGTTGCATCTCTTCATCTAAATCTACTAAATCGATTGTCCGATTTTCGACTGTTCGCATTAAATAAAATCCCTCTTTTCAGCGTGTTGGCATGTAAATGAAAGAAATCAGCGGGAGGCGGCAAGGGCATGTCCGATAAAAGGGCGCAGAATTTGTTACTGACGGCCTGGATTATTTCGGTACTGGCAACCGGCGGCAGCCTTTTCTTCAGCGCCGTGCTGGGCGAGGTGCCCTGCACGCTCTGCTGGCTCCAGCGACTGTTGATGTATCCGCTCGTTCTCATCCTCGGTTTTGCCTGGATCCGCGGCAAACGCACCGGCCGCCGTTTGGCGCTGCCGATGGCCGCGGCAGGTTTCCTGCTCGCCTGCTATCATTATCTCATACAAATGTATCCGGCGTCAGCGGCTGTACGGCTGTGCGCACCGGATAACCCGTGTACACAGAAATCGTTTGCGCTGTTTGGGTTCATCACGATTCCGTTACTCTCCGCCGCCGCTTTTCTGCTCATCGCGTTGTCGTTGATCTTGGTTCGCCCGACCGTGCCGCAACAAAAAAAGCGTCGGCCGGGCGGGACGTCGTCATTCGGAGACTGAAAGATCGCGCTTTCGTATAAAAAAATGAATAAAAGACGTCGCCAAATATTTACTTGACGGCGCCTTTTTTAGCCGAAATTCAGAACCCGTACTCCTTTTCTTTTTCCGCGCGGATTTTTGCATACGTTTCGGTCAGCGTCACCAGATCCTCGGCCAGCCGATCGATCCGGTACAGGATATCGTCATTCTTGATTTTGCCGTGATAGAAGTCCTTTTCTTCAATAAACACGTACGGGTGGACGACTTGCGCTTTCATATAGGTTAAAATCGGCAATAGCTGCTGCTCGGCGACAAGAAAATGTTTCGGCGATCCGGCGGTAACGACCGCACCGGCGACTTTGCCGGCAAGGGCGTTCACCGGCAGCAGGTCGAAAATATTTTTCAACGTACCAGGGATTGACGCTTGAAAGATCGGCGTTCCGATCGCCAGTGCATCCGCTTCCATGAGTGTCTTGGCGACGCGCCCCGTATCACCCGTATAGTCGAGATAGTTGCGACCGTCGCTGAAGCGGACGTCAATATCCGCCAGGTCGATCAATTCCATTTTGGCCTGTGGTGCTTGTTTTTTTAATGCTGTCATTAAATAATTCATCGCCGTTTGTGTTTTATGGCCGATAATAGCTCCCGATAGTCCGACAATCTTCATTAACTATGTGCACCTCTTATGGCTCGGCCGTATATTTTCGTACTGCCGGTAATATTTTTTCACCGATAACTTCGATATTTTTCATTACTTGTTTCGCCGGCATACCGCCGAAATCGATCTGGGCAATGTAACGACAGTTACCGAACAACTCGTGCTGATAGAGAAGTTTCTCAACGATCGCCTCGGGACTGCCTACATTAATAATACTATGCGGATCGGCACCCTGTGCAAAAAGCTGCTTGGAAAATCCTTGACCGTTCGTCCGTTTCATGCCCTCGTTGATTCGCGGATAAAGCTGGCGCAACGCCTCTTGCACCGTGTCGGCAGTATAGAAGAAACCGGCGGTTGCCACGGGCAACTGTTCGGGGTCGTAACCGCTTTGCCGGGCAGCTTCGCGATAGGCGTCGATTGTCGACTTAAAAACGGCAGCGGGTCCGCCGAGATGGGCCATGAACATCGGCACGCCGGCATAGCCGGCCTTGACCGCACTGGCCGACGATCCACCGACCGCTCGCCAGATCGGCAGCTTGCCGCGCGCCGGCCGCGGCAGGATCGTCGCGTGATGCAGTGGGGCGCGGAATTTTCCGCTCCAGTCGATGGCTTCTTTTTCGTTGATTTGCAGCAGCAGATTGAATTTTTCTTCAAACAGTTCTTCATAATCGCGGAGATCGTAGCCGAGCAAGTTGAACAGGCCGACCCGCGATGCACGACCGCAGATGATCTCGGCACGTCCGCCGGCAATGAGATCGACCGTTGCAAAATTTTCATAGACACGAACCGGATCGGATGTACTGATAATTGTCGATGAGCTGCCGATACGGATGCGCTTGGTCGCCGTCGCGATGGCGGCGAGCACGACGGCGTGGGCCTGCGTCGCAAAGTATTGTTGGTGGCTTTCGCCGACGCTGAAAAAATCGATTCCTGCTTCGTCGGCCAGCTTGGCATAATCGATGATATCGCGAAGTCGCTGCTCGGCGGAAACGCGCCGGCCGGTCAACGGATCCGGCAGATGATCGCCCAGCGTATATAAACCGAATTCCATTCCTTTTTTCGGATCAAAAAGATGATGCTTCATTGCAAATGAGACGCTCCTTTCTTACGTGCGTGTTTATTACTGACGCGCCTTTATCTCAATGCTATTATAGGGAATAGAAACAGGGATCGTAAGTACGTACTTTGAAGTGCCATAGGATATAAAAGGATACCGAGGAGGGGAGCACCATGGATTTCGATCCCAATCAATGCCGGGTGGAGAACGCGCTCGGCATTCTCGTCGGCAAATGGAAACCGATCATTTTGCTTTACTTGTTGCGTTACGGCACGCAGCGATTCAGTGAACTGAAGCGTAACATTCACGGCATCACGCAGAAGATGTTGACCAAACAGCTGCGTGAACTAGAGAAGGAAGATATCGTCAGACGAGTTGTCTATCCCCAAGTTCCGCCGAAAGTCGAATATTCGATCACCGAATACGGAGAAAGCCTGCGACCGATACTGGAGGCGATGCATGAGTGGGGTGTCAGGCATATTCGGCATAAGCTGGCAATGGAGAATAAAGCGGAGCGGCCGGTTTGACCGCGGTCGCCGGCCGGGAGCAAACACGAAATTCTCACGGTCCGTGCACGGTAGGAAAGGATTTGCCATGGACACCGGTAGTACGCGCAACGTCCGATCGCACAGACAAATGCCATCGGGCGATCAAAATTAAAAGGCGAAAGAGGGTGGCGATCATCGAACAAGGATCGTTATTTGAGCAGAATCGCAGTGAACCGCTGGCCAACCGAGTACGTCCGCGGACGCTCGCCGAATTTGCCGGACAGCGGCAGTTGCTCGGACCGGGCAAGGTCTTACGCAACATGATCGATCGGGATGAGGTTCCGTCAATGATTTTTTGGGGCCCGCCCGGCGTCGGTAAAACGACGCTGGCCCGGATCATTGCCGAAAAGACGAAAGCGGTTTTTATTAATTTCAGTGCGGTAACCAGTGGGATTAAGGAGATCCGCCGCGTGATGAACGAAGCCGAACAGAACCGGCAATACGGCGAACAGACGATTTTGTTCATCGACGAAATTCATCGTTTTAATAAAGCGCAGCAGGATGCCTTTTTACCGTTTGTCTGTCTCTTATACACATCTCCGAGCCCACGAGACCCTAAGACATCTCGT
>UQRJ01000308.1 GCA_900543345.1 uncultured Sporolactobacillus sp.
CGAGATGTCTTAGGGTCTCGTGGGCTCGGAGATGTGTATAAGAGACAGTCTTTGATCGCTGCGCCGACTTCGACGGGACTATTAAATGTCGGATAGCTGGATAGGCCGATTTTGCGGCCGCCGAGGATCGATTCCTGATTGGCGGTCAGCATGCTTGGCTTGCGGGTCTCCTTTTTGATGACACGGAAAATGGATTGAAAATCATAGCCGCTAGCGGTCTTTACCGTATTGTAGACGCGTGAATGAATCAGAATGTCGCCGACGGCCGCAATCGTCATCTGTTCGGTCTTCGCCGGCTGGCGACCGGCTGCATGTGTTGCGGCGGTCTTTGTTGACGAAGTGGCAGCACCGGCTTTATCAACTCGCGTCAAGTTGACTAACTGATTGGCTGCATGCAGTCCGACGAAAAAGACAAGCAGAAAAAAAGGAACGAAAATCAGCCATTTAACGGTCTGTTTCATTTTAAATCTCCCGATTATTGTCGAAGTCTACCATTATCATAACACGTAATAGAATCAAAGTTTCACCCTTCTTTTCGTATATTCGCTCGATTTAGCATTGTAAAAGCAGGGGCAGGGCATGGTATACTCGTAAGAGGGGATTTTTCCGAAAGGATGTGACTGGAAATGACCGCGATCATTGTCATTGTCGTGCTGATACTTCTCGTGCTTTACTTTATTTTCGCTTATAACGGTCTCGTCAAGTATCGGAACTGGGTGCAGGAATCGTTCAGTCAGATCGACGTGCAGCTTCAGCGCCGGCATGATCTGATCCCGAATCTTGTCGAAACGGTGAAAGGGTACGCCAAGCATGAAAAAGAAACGTTGAATCAGGTGGTCGAAGCACGCAACCGACTGGTCAGCGGTACGCCGCAGCAGCGGATCAACGCGGACAATCAAATTGAGCAGGCCTTAAAATCGATTTTCGCACTGGCTGAGTCTTATCCCGATCTGAAGGCCAATCAGAACTTTCTCCAGCTGCAGGAGGAACTGACAACGACGGAGAATAAGGTCGCCTATTCGCGTCAGCTCTATAATCGGACGGTCAAAGACTACAATATCAAACGTGAGTCGTTTCCGACGAATTTAATTGCCTCGTTGTTCGGCTTCCATCGCGAAGAATTGTTGACGGTTCCGGAGGAGTCCCGCGAAGTGCCAAAGGTGTCGTTCTGACGGAGGACCATCATGTTATATGAGCAGATCCAGAGTAATAAGCGTAAAACCATCCTTTTGCTGACTTTTTTCTGCCTGCTTGTCCTGGCGATCGGCTGGGCGGTCGGCTACCTGACCGGTGCCGGTCAGGTAGCCGGCATTGTCATTGCCGCCGTCATCCTTGCCTTTTACGTGCCGATGACATTTGCTAGTGCGAAGGCCGAGGTGATCGGCATGGCCGGCGCACACGAAATACACAAAGCAGATCAGCCGATGCTCTTTGATATTGTTGAAGAACTGGCACTTGCGGCCAATGTGCCGATGCCGAAAGTATACGTGGTCGACGATCCTTCGCCGAATGCCTTTGCGACCGGCCTGAAACCGGATTCGAGTGCGATTGCCTTTACGAGCGGATTGCTTAAACGACTGAACCGGGAAGAGATTTCCGGTGTTGCGGCGCATGAATTTTCGCATATTCGTAATTACGATATCCGGCTGATGACGCTGTGCATCGCACTGGTCGGCGTCATCATTGTCGTTGCCGATCTCGGTCAGCGGATGCTGTTCTGGGGTGGTGGCCGAAGCCACAGGCGTAATAATGATAAATCCAATCCGATCCTGATGGTTGTCGCACTCGTGCTGATTATCCTCGCCCCGCTTGCCGCCCAATTCGTCCAGCTGGCGGTATCGCGCAATCGCGAGTATTTGGCCGATGCCTCGGCCGTCGAGCTGACCCATGACCCGCAAGGGCTTATCAATGCGTTGGTCAAGATCAGCGATAATACGGAAGGGATGAAACATGTCAAAAAAGCGACGGCGCCGATGTATATCGCCAGTCCGTTTGGCAGTAAAAGAGCGTCGAACTGGTTTTCAACGCATCCGCCGATTGAAAGCCGGATTGAGCGGCTGCGGGCTATGTAAACAAAGGACTGCTTCCCAATGGTGGGGGAAGCAGCCTTTTTTTAAGATAGCATACATCAATGGATCCCGTTCAGGCGTACCCACTTAAAAGGCGCGCTCGTGACTGTACTAAGTTCCGATAGAACCCGTTGACAGACGCCTAATGCAACGGTTCATCCCCTCATGATGTACTAAGTTCCGATAGAACTCCATAAGTTTTTTTAATTGAGTTGCCACAAGTCTTACTAAAGTAGCATTGACTCATAGTCGACGCTGCCAATCGACGGTGCCGTTCTTCATGTGCAGGATCCGCGTGCAGGCAGCGGCAATAAATTCGCGGTCGTGGGAAATGACGAGAACCGTTTTCCCGCTATCGGCTCGCTGCCGGAGCCGACGGGCGACGCGGCGCATGTTTTCGCCGTCGAGTCCGCTCGTCGGTTCGTCCAGAAGCAGAATAGCGGGATCGCGTGCTTCGGCGACGGCCAGCAGCAAGCGCAGCTTTTGTCCGCCGGAGAATGTCGCGGGATGGCGTTCGGCGAGGTTTTGCAGATGATAGTACGCTAAAAGCGATTCCGCTTGCGCCGGATGACCACCGCTGCGCACTTCCGCCAACCCGCTTTCGCAAAAAAGCTGGCTGTCCGGACGGCGCATGACAAAGAAAGTATAATCTCGCCGCTTGCGGCGGCGCACAGGTTTCCCGCGGAAAAGCACTTGTCCGCTTTGTTCGCGAAGCAGGCCGCAGATCAGCCGGGCGAGCGTCGTTTTGCCGGCTCCGTTCGCTCCGGTCACGGCGACGACCTCGCCCGAATGCAGCGCAAGATTTATATTACGGAGTACCGGCGACCTCCGATGATAGGAAAAATTTATGCTGCGAAGCGTCAGTTCGCTTGGACTGCCGACTATTACATGCTCATTTGTTAATGACTCGGTGCGTGTCTGTTCATTCATTTTGTCGGCCTTGTCCGTTTGTTGCCGACCGTTAACAGTTCTGCCGCTCTCAGTCTGTGTCAATACACTTGCCCGCCGCCGATGACTAGTGTCCCTTCCGCAAACCCCGCGTTGGGCTGCGGTATCCGCTTGCTCACTGCCCGGCGGCGTCCGCCTGCTCTCGACAGATCCGCCGTCAATCTCCCGATGCTTCGTCGCATTCGTCCTTGCACCTGCCGGGATCGGCGGCAAATTCACGGCACGTAACCCAAGTGCTTCTCTTTCCCCGACACTCATCGCCTGCATTTCGGCAGGCGAAAACCGATGCGTCAAAGTGCCGTTTTCCATGTATAAAAACCGGTCGGCGATATCCGTCAGATAAAAGAGCCGATGCTCGGCGACCAGCAATGTTTTTCCCGCCGTTTTCAAATCAAGCATCAGTTGTTGCACTGTCTCTTATACACATCTCCGAGCCCA
>UQRJ01000309.1 GCA_900543345.1 uncultured Sporolactobacillus sp.
GAGATGTCTTAGGGTCTCGTGGGCTCGGAGATGTGTATAAGAGACAGGTCCTGTGTCAGCTCTGAAACCTCTGGCATTGCGCTTCAACCTTCCTTTCAATTTTTATTTGCATTTCCCTTTACGCTTGAAGTGTAATCCCTTTCACGTACTAAAAAAATCCCTGAACTTGTAGAATAAGTAACCGTTTCCGACGTCCCTTCCTGGCCTTTAGCGGCGGTTTCGGCATTGGTATGGCAATCATGATAATTTCCATTAGGTCGGGCTGAAAACACTTAAGCGGGGAGGGGTGGGCCAAGCAATGGGGATAACGAAAACCGAGAACAAGTTAAGAAGTGGATTTTTTTTCATCGAAAGTTCGATGGTGAATTCATGATCGAATAGGCGACTAGCAGAAATACTTGCACTGCTGCTGAAGGAGCCCCTGTCGAAATGATTTCCGACAGGGGCTCCTTCCAGCTTAAATGTCCAGCCGCTCCACACTTGGAATACGGCGTGTCCTGTGTGCCATTGCATCGGTCAAGCCGGCAGACGACGATGGCTCTCGCACGTGTCAAGCCGTGATTTGTGTTAGCGAAAGGATCGCATCCGCCCGAATGATTAACAACTGCCGATCGATCGGCAAGCCATTCTGCCCTTCCATCTTGAACAGGGCAGCAGACTATTTTGCTTTGGTTAACTGAATATAATCGATCTCCGCAAAGTTGGTCAATCTCTGCAGCGTTATGCTGTGCTTTCCCGACGACAGATTCACTTCCATATTTAAAATCTTTCGCGTTCCTGAATTTGGGACTGCATTCGTCCAGCCGCCGGTGTAAGGGAAGGAAAGGGTCCGCTCGCCGTGATTGCTAATAAAAAGCTTGTCGGTTGCGGCCTTGTGATCTGAATGACCATTCGCGTAACCAATCTCCAAGGTATATTTTCCGGTGGTTGGAATCTTTACATGGAATTGCACGTAGCTATCCGAATCATCAAGACTACCGACATATTGAGCATTGGAAGCATAGCTGCCGGAATAGACGATGCCATGATTAATGGTCGCTTCTTCCGCCTCTTTTCTTAAGATGAAACGGTTTGACTGCTTGGGATAATTGATTTTACTTTTTCCATTAATTTTCTTCTGCGTCGGGGTGATGACGGCTTCATAGCCCCATGACTGCTGCATGCCTTTGACAGGAATCGTTATTTGTCCGTTGATGATCTTGAAAGTTCCCGTAAGGACCGTCTTCGGTTTTTTTACGGCGGTGTCTACGCCGTACCACGGAGTGGCGAGCAATTCAACGTGGACATTTTTCTTAAATGCGGTTGCCGAACGAAATCCTTTGACGGTAATGGCGTTGTTACCCGCTGCTCCACCGACAATAACACGTGATACATGATTTTTCGAATCAAGATTGGCGATACCGTCTAAACTTGAAGACGTATTTGCCGCTCTGGTCATGACCATTTGGCCTGTCATATCACCGTACCACTTATACAGCCACCATCCGCCGTTTGCCTGCTGCCGGTCTGTCAGTAAATTGCTCAGTCTACCGTACTGATACCAGAAGGCCATGTTTGCCGTTTGGACACCGTCACGTTCGAATTGGGCAATATACGGTATGGTCGCGCCGGGAACAGCTTCTTCATTTCGCCATCCGTACTCATTGATACTAATCGGACGGGGAGAAATGCCCAACGCCTTCTCCATTTTTCTTAAATTCTGCACCTTAGACTGAAGGGATGGCGCGTCCCATTGATGCCAACTGATAATATCCGGCAGGCAATGATTCGCTTTGGCATAGGTTAAAAAACTTTTCATGAACGATTCATTGTAGCTGGAAATGCTTGGGCCGACAATTGGTGTTTTCGCATCATATTTTTTAACTTCATTGTATGTTCTTTTCCAACCCTCGTTGAAAGATCCGGCCGCTGACGTGTTCCAAGTGCCATCCGGCTCATTCCACAATTCATAACCATAGATATTTCTCACGCCGGAATTCAATGTTTTTTGGACAATTGCATCGACTTTACTTAACCAATCGTCCCAACTGACCCATCTGTAGGGGAAGTTCGGATAAATATCCGGGAAACGTATCGTTATTTTTGCGCCGGCACGATTTGCCAAATCGGCGACTTTAAGGGCATCGCCCGCCGGTTTTGTTTCTCCGTTCGGCAGTTGCTGCCCATCCGGTGCCATTTGCACGAATGTCGCAGGCTTCAGCGGTTTGATAAGCTTGAGTGACGGCGTATTTGCAGCGGCTAAACCGTAAAGGGAACCGGATGCCACATGACTGACCGGCCGATAACGATTATTCAGGTTAACAATGAGCTGATTTTGGCTTTTCCGTGCGCCTTGTGCATGGACCTGCCCGGATAAAGACGGGCAGGCCAGCCCGATGACAAGACAGAGAACCATGACTATCATCCGTGGTTTCAAGCGCTCGACCTCCAATATCTAAAAATGATTTTTTACATCTTTGGTGGCCACCAATATTAATTGTAAGCGCTTATAAAAAACGGATAAACATTCATATGCGACAATAAGTGCGCATTTCCTTTGCCGTGATTAAATTTCATCAAGTCCGGAAGGCGTCCGCGGTATTGTTCTTATCGTCTAAAGACGATGCCGCGTCTTTGGATCGTTCCCGTCCGTTAGTCATTTTTTACTCGAACGTTAACATGCTTTCCAGCTGTTTCGGCAGAGGGATGGTCGGGTCAATTCGCGGATTATTCAGATGGGTGTGACTGTAAGCATTTCGAAATTCACTCGGTGTCAAGCCCAGTTGCGATTTAAATCGACGCATAAAATTTTTTTCATCGCCGAAATAGGAGTGGGCGGCGATCTGCTTAATCGGTAAATTTGTCCGAAGGAGGAGCATTTCTGCCGTTTCAATCTTTAACTGATTGATATATTGCAGAGTCGTGCAGTGATCGCATCGCTTGAATAGGCGTGTCAGGTAATCCGGATTCAGCTGAAAGGTGCGGGCGACTTGTTCCACGGTTAAACTTTCCGTAATGTTGGCTCGAATCCACTCCTTAATTCGATCGATTTTATGATTGGAGAAGCGATGGTTCGTTATAATCTGTTCAATAAATTGGTGCGTTAACTCAATTAAAAACATCGTCGTAGCGTAATCGGCTTCTCGTTCGGTATAACGATAACTGTTGGCGATATCCAGCACCTGATTGATTAAGACAAATATTTTTTCCGGCTTATCGAGATGGGAAAATGCCGGCAGGATGACTCGATCATTGATTGCCGGAGCAAAACTCTTTGCAGCGACGGGAGCCACATCCCTGATTAATTGATCATCATCAATCGGTTTTGCCGCTTTTTTCACGAAAAAGTGTAACCAGTAAAAGTCAACAGGTTCCGTAGAGCGTTTATAGCCGAACATAGTTGTATAAGTCTTGTGGTATTAAGTCAAGACCGAAATAAGATTTATTTCTGTGCTCTTC
>UQRJ01000310.1 GCA_900543345.1 uncultured Sporolactobacillus sp.
AGATGTCTTAGGGTCTCGTGGGCTCGGAGATGTGTATAAGAGACAGGGTCTGAACCGAGTGAGCAGTTGCCTTCGCTATCGCCCGACGGATACCAATAAACTTCTCGCGTGTTTCCAGCCCGTCGCTGCCGGGTCCGGCGGCCGGCGGCGCCTGCGTCTCGGTTTTCCCATGCTCCGACGTCGTTTTTACGCTTTCGCCGCCCTTCAGAAAGCGATCGATATCTTCGCGAAGCACACGTCCGCCTCTGCCCGATCCCCCGACTCGATCGATCGCCACGCCGCGATCGCGTGCATATTTGCGAACCGACGGCATCGCGATAACCGACCCCGGCGCTTCATCTTCTCGATCAACCGAATGAACCGTCTTTTTTTCCTTTTCCGCAGCTTTCACCTCAGGCCGCGCTTCGGCAGCGGACCGACTTGCGGTTTCGGAGCCGTCCCGCGATGCATTGTCATTTTCTTTACCCGCATCGATTGTAATCATTACCGTACCGACTTCAATGGTCTGGCCTTCCTCGGCATCGAGTTTCAATACTTTGCCGGTCACAGGCGACGGAATTTCGACAACCGCCTTATCGTTCTGCACTTCTGCAAGCGTATCGTCTTCTTTTATCTCATCGCCGGGTTTGACAAACCATTTGAGAATTTCTCCTTCGTGGATCCCTTCGCCGATATCCGGTAGTTTGAATAAATAGGCCAATGGCGTTTCAGCCTCCTTCAGAAGTAAAAAAGTATAGGTGTTATGTCTCTGTTTCACTAAAAATTCACGGTATCTTTTACCTTTTTCACGATATCGTCCGCATTTGGCAACCAGACATTTTCCGCCGACGCAAACGGGAATACCGTATCGGGTGCCGCGACGCGTCCGACCGGTGCATCGAGATAGAGCAGCGCCCGATCGTTAATCTCGGCAATGACATGGGCGGCAATCCCCGCCTGTTTCTGTGCTTCCTGAACGACAACGGCCCGCCCTGTTTTTTTCACGGAAGCGGCGATCGCTTCGCCGTCGAGCGGACGGATCGTACGCAAGTCGATGACTTCGGCGTCAATACCGTCTTCGGCCAATCGCTCGGCCGCCGTCAGTGATTCGCGGACCATCGCTCCGTAGGTAATAATCGATACCGCTTTTCCCGCACGGACGGTCCTCGCCTTGCCGAGTTCAACGGTGTACGGCCCTTCCGGCACTTCTTCGCGGAACGAGCGGTATAGCCGCATATGTTCGAGGAACAGCACCGGATCGTTATCGCGGATCGACGAAATCAACAGACCTTTGGCATCATACGGATTGGAGGGAACAACGACTTTCAGCCCCGGGCATTCATAAAAGAGCCCCTCGAGGTTGTCCGAATGAAGCTCCGGCGTTTTCACGCCGCCGCCGAATGGCGAACGGATCGTGATCGGCGCATGATAGGCCCCGCCGGAACGGTAACGTAACCGAGCCATTTGCGAAGCCAGACTATCCATTGCTTCGAAGACAAAACCGAAAAACTGGATTTCCATCACCGGTCGGTAATGCTGAAGCGCCAGGCCGAGAGCGAGGCCGCCAATGCCCGACTCGGCCAGCGGCGTATCGAATACACGCTCTTCGCCGAAGTCGTTAAACAGTCCGTCCGTCGCCCGAAACACACCGCCGTTTTTCGCCACGTCTTCCCCGAATACGAGTACATTTTCATCCCGTTCCAGTTCCTCGTGCATGGCGGCCGTAATCGCCTTGATCATCGTCATCTGCGTCATTTTTCCTTCTCCTCCCTTGCCGTATAGTCCGCAAGTTGTTCGGCAATGTCGGATGTCGGCGTTTCAAACATATTTTTCAGCAAATCGCTGACCTTCTGTTTTGGTACGCGATCGGCTTCCTTCAGCGCGGCGGCAACTGCCTCCTGCGCTTCGGTAACCACTTCCTGCTCTTGTTTCTCCGACCACAGGCCGCGCGCTTCCAGATAACGGCGAAAACGGATCAACGGGTCTTTTCGTTCCCATTCACCCGTTAACTCTTTCGTCCGGTAGCGTGTCGGATCGTCCCCGGCCATGGTATGCGGGCCGTAGCGATACGTCAGCGTCTCAATAAGTGTCGGTCCGCCGCCGTCGAGCGCTTTTTCACGTGCCCGGCGGGTTGCCGCATAAACCGCCAAGGGATCCATCCCGTCAACCTGTATGCCTTCCATCCCCGCAGCAACCGCCTTCTGCGCCAATGTGCCGGCCTTTGTCTGCTTTTCAACCGGGACAGAAATAGCAAAACGATTGTTCTGGCAAATAAAAATCGCCGGTACATTAAAAACGGAAGCAAAATTCAGCGCCTCGTAAAAATCGCCTTGGGAGGTGGCACCGTCGCCAAAATAGGCGACCGCTACATTCTTCTTTCCTCTTTTCTTCAATCCCAACGCGATGCCGGTTGCCTGCGTGCACTGTGCGGCAATAATAATCTGCGGCATCAGCACATGCACGTCTTCCGGAATCTGTCCGCCTACAAAATGACCGCGTGAATAAAGGAATGCCTTGTACAGCGGCAGACCATGCCAAACAATCTGCGGAATATCCCGATAAGACGGCAACAGCCAATCTTCTTTTTCCGTGGCAAATTCGCTGGCAAGCATCGATGCCTCCTCACCGGCGACCGGTGCGTAAAAGCCGAGTCGTCCCTGACGATTAAGCTTCAGCGCACGCTGATCCCAGATCCTCGTGAACACCATCCGGTGCATTAACGCCGTTAATTGTTCATTCGAGAGTTTCGGAACCGCTTGTTCATCGACGACTCGACCGTTTTCATCAAGAATGCGGAACGTTGGAAAATGATCTTCAATCCGATCCAAATGTTTCGCAAGCATAGATCCACCCTCTTCCTTCAGAATAAGCAAAGTTAAAAGCATCACAAAAGCGCTTTCATATCCGAACACCCGCAAAAATTTTCCTGAGCAATTGCTTGTTCCGGACACGATAAGTTCTCTTTATCTTTAGTCGGCCCTCCGGCCACGTGCAGGCCGTTTGAACTTATTCTCAGTTTATACTACCGGGTTTAATGAAGTCAAACGTAAGAGCTTTTCAATGTAATCGATTTCATTTTTATGCAAACGAAACCGACCTTCAGATCAGCCCCGTCTCTTTCAATCCGTAGTAGATACCGTCCCGATCAACATCGCGCGTCACAAAGTCGGCGGCGTCTTTCGCTTCCGCCACGGCGTTGCCCATCGCCACGCCCGTCCCGACATAAGACAGCATCTCGACATCGTTATAACCGTCGCCGAACGCAGCGGCCTGATCGCTCGACAGATGAAGCGCGTCGAGCAATCGGCGCACCCCGGCTGCCTTCGACACGTTTTTCGGCATGACGTCGACGGCCTGCGGATGCCAGCGTACGTAACGCAGGTGATTCAGCGGTGCCTGAGCGAGATAAGAAACATCGTCCCTGTCTCTTATACACATCTGACGCTGCCGACGAATA
>UQRJ01000311.1 GCA_900543345.1 uncultured Sporolactobacillus sp.
CGAGATGTCTTAGGGTCTCGTGGGCTCGGAGATGTGTATAAGAGACAGGACCGACTGATTGTTATTGAGCACGGCCGGGTGGCGGAAACCGGGACCCAGGAGGAATTGCTGGGGCGGGACGGAGCTTATTCCCGGCTGGTTCGCGCACAATTGGAAGGAATTTCACAAATGGGGGAACAGCGATGAAAGAGTGGCTGATTCCCTATGTTAAACAACACCTGCGCGGTCTATTGCTGTCGCTTGCACTTGGCGTTCTCGCGTTATTCTGCGCGGCCGGTCTGCTGTTTACATCCGGCTATCTGATTTCACGGGCTGCACTTAGGCCGGAAAATATTCTGATGATATATGTGCCGATTGTCGGTGTCCGGGCATTCGGTATCTTTCGCGCGGCACTTCAATATGCGGCCCGGCTTGCCAGTCATGATACTATTCTCAGAATCCTGTCGGGGATGCGCACGCGTCTGTATCGCCGTCTGGAGCCGGCCGCCCTGTTTCTGCGTACGCGCTTTAAAAGCGGCGACTTGCTCGGTGCGCTTTCGGACGATATCGAGCATCTGCAGGATCTCTATCTGCGAACGGCGATCCCCGCTGCTTCGGCGCTGGTAATCTATGCCGCCTGGATCGGCCTGCTTGGATGGATGGACGGCACCTTTGCCCTGCTGATGGGCCTTTACCTGTTGATCCTGCTGGTGATTTTACCGATTTTTTCCGTTGCCTGGACGAAACGGCTGAGAGAGACTTATGCCGGCAAGCGGCGCCTGCTCTATGAAACACTTACGGATGCGGTGCTTGGTGCAACGGACTGGGTACTTTCCGGACGCCGGGACAGCTTCTTGAATGAATACGAACAACTGGAGCAGGAAGCTGCGGGCATGGAACGACATTTGCATCGGTTCGTCGATGTTCGTGACTTTATCAGTCAGTTGATCATCGGCGGCGGTGTGATTGCCCTGCTGGCATGGTCGGGGCGAATGACGGCGGATGGACGAATGGATCATACATTGATCGCCGCCTTTGTGCTGGTTGTTTTTACGATCGCGGAAGCACTGATCCCGGCTTCGGAGGCGGCAGAGCGAATGCCGTCGTATCATGAATCGTTCGACCGCCTGGCGCGCATAAAACGGGAAGCGGCTGTCCCCGGGTCTTCTCAAGCGGCATCGCCGGTTGAACTTCATGCGCCGATCATGATACAAGCGCAAGACGTTTCTTACCATTATGCGGATGATGCGCCATGGGCGGTCCGCCATATTTCGCTTAATATCCGTCAAGGAGAAAAAATTGCTTTGATCGGACGAAGCGGTGCGGGAAAATCGACATTGATTCATTTGCTATATGGGGCGCTTGCGCCGAGCGAAGGATCAATTACACTGAATGATGTTGCGGCGGAGCGAATCGGCCGAGAGATGACGCGTTATGTTTCTGTGCTCGAACAAACTCCGCATCTGTTCGATACGTCGGTAAAAAATAATCTGGCACTTGGAAACGAGAATGCTTCGGACCGGGCAATTGTTTCCGCCGCAAAAGCAGTTGGGTTGCACGAGCTGATTGAAAGCCTGCCGCAAGGTTATGACTCGCAAATGCATGAGGCGGGCAGCATTTTTTCCGGCGGAGAACAGGAACGCCTGGCGCTGGCCCGCGTGCTGCTGCGGCATACGCCGATTGTCATTCTTGACGAGCCGACCGTCGGCCAAGATCCGCTGACGGAACGGGCCTTGCTCAGAACGATATTTGCAAATCTTAACGGAAAGACGCTGATCTGGATTACCCACCATCTTGTCGGAGCGGCCTACATGGACCGGATCATTTTTATGGAGAACGGGTCGATTGAAATGCAGGGCCCGCACCACCAGCTGCTCCGCGACAATCCGCGATACCGTCGCCTGTACCGACTCGATGTCCCGGAGCGCCCGGCACGGATCATTGCGGATCGATCCGCCGGGTCGGGCAAGACCAATCTGTAAAACAGCTCATCCTGCCGCGGTGCGGTCTCGGATGAGCTGTTATTTATCACGACAAACCGGCGTCCCGGCTCTGTTCCTGTAGTTTTTTGAGACGCGTGATGCGGATTTTGCGAATCTGATGTGCATCCATCCGGGTGACTTCAAAAGAGACATTGCCATAGCGGATCACAGCGCCTGTCTTAATGGCCGGCTGCTCGGCCAACATCCATCCGCCGATCGTATCAATACCTTCCTCTTCGATATCCAGCTGGAATTGCCGGTTGACTTGTGAGATCAGTAATTTACCGTCGACGAGGGCCTCATTGGCACTCACGCGGGTGAACAGCGGTTCTTCGCCTTCGTCAAATTCATCGCGGATTTCGCCGACAATCTCTTCAAGAATGTCTTCCGCCGTCACCAGCCCCGATGTACCGCCGTATTCGTCGGTTAGTATCGCCATATGAATACTTTCTTTCTGCATCTTTTCCAGCAGCGTGCGGATCGGCGTCGTTTCAATGACGGTCAGAATCGGCCGGATATAATCTTCGACCTGATGCGTGTCATGCAGCAGGATATCATTAAAAATATCTTTAATATTGATCATACCGACCACATGGTCTTTGTCTTCCTCGACGACCGGAAAGCGGGTGAATTTTTCGCGGCGGAGCAGTTTGAGCGTCTCATCCAGCGACTCTTCTTTAAAGATACAGATAATTTCTGTCCGCGGAACCATGATCTCTCTGGCGGTTCGTTCGTCGAAGTCAAAGATCCGTGTCATATAACGAAGCTCACCTTGACTGATTTCGCCGCTTTTAAAACTATTGGATAGGGTCAGGCGAAGCTCGCCTTCGGTCAGCGCCTTATCGTTTGCGTCTTCCGGACGAATACCGACCAGGCGCATCACGCCGTTCGACAGCGTATTCAGCAACCAGACGAAGGGAAAAAATAACCGATGGATCCAAATTAGCGGATAAGTAATCGCCAGTGTAATCTGTTCCGGCTTCTGAATGGCGATGCCTTTCGGCGCCAGTTCGCCGACGACAACACTTAAGATCGTTATCAGGAAAAAGCCGATGAATGTGGAGAAGGTCACCGTTAACGGTTCGTTGAGACCAAGCCACTGGAAAAAAGGATGAAAGAGATGGGCGACAGCCGGTTCGCCAATCCAGCCGAGAACGAGCGCCGTAACGGAAATGCCAAGCTGTGTGGTGGACAAATAAGAATTAAGATCATTGACGATTTTCTTAGCGGCCCGGGCGCGCCGGTTTCCCTGCCGGATCAATTCGTCGAGACGGGTCGTACGGATTTTGACAATGGCAAATTCCGCAGCAACGAAAAATGCCGTTAGAAAGATTAACAAAACAACAATTGCAAACCCAAAAGTATCGTCCAAATAATTCCCGCCCATTTGAAAAACGGGCGAGTGTCACCTCCGCTGAGCTGATGAGCTGTCTCTTATACACATCTCCGAGCCCACGAGACCCTAA
>UQRJ01000312.1 GCA_900543345.1 uncultured Sporolactobacillus sp.
GGTCTCGTGGGCTCGGAGATGTGTATAAGAGACAGTCTGTTCTCTACGCACATTCTTGCCGATGTCGAGCGTATTTGTGACCATATTGCCATCCTCAACGACGGGTCGATTGCCCTGCAAGGGCCGCTCGCCGACATTCGGCATCGCTTTCGCCAAGACATTGTGGCGATTGCTCTGGCCGATCACCGCACCCGCGAATTACTCGCAGTTTGCCAGTCGTTCCCGTTCGTCACTTCTGCGGCGATCACGGAGCAAACGGTCACTTTACGGATTGCCGACATTTCGCAGCATGGGCCGAAGCTGCTGGCCGTGCTGTCGCAAAAGCAGTTTCAGGTTTTAAAATACGAGGTTCTGGAGCCGACATTGGAAGATGTATTCCTGGAGGTTATTCGATGAAGGGATTTACCGCTTTTGCGGAGAAGGAAATACTTGAACAATGGCGCAGTTATAAAATGCTAATTCTCTTTGCCGCTTTATGCCTGCTTGGCATGACCAGTCCGCTGCTTGCTAAACTGACTCCGGAATTATTAAAAAATTTGTCCGGTCCCGGCGTGAGCATGACGTTGCCTAAAGCGACGGAAACCGAAGCATGGCGCCAATTTTTCAAAAACGTCGGCCAGATGGGCATCGTTGTCCTTCTCTTGATTTACGGAACTAATATGCCGCAGGAGATCAGCCGCGGTACGATCATTATTCCGCTTTCCAAAGGATTATCGCGAATTGCCGTACTGCTCGCCAAGTTTCTGACGGCACTTTTTGTTTGGACGGTAGGCTATGTGCTTGCCGTATTGATTTGCTGCGGTTATACGCAGTATCTATTCGGCCGTTTTACCGTCCCTCATCTTTTTTTCGCGCTGTTGTGCCTGTGGCTGTTTGGTGCTTTCTTATTAGCACTGACGCTTTTTGCCGGCATTTCTATGCCCGGAAACTACGGCGGGTTACTGCTTACCGCCGCCATTATCGGCGTTTTGCTGACGCTTGATGCTTTTCCCAAATTACAACCATGGAACCCGATCGCTCTCGCTGCGCAAAGTGCCTCGCTGCTCACCAAGCCCGAAACGGCCGCAAATTTACACAGCGCGGTTCGATCCGCCATGCTGGGTACGCTGATTTGCTTGTCCGCCGGCGGATACCTGTTTAATAAAAGAAACTTATAAGCATCCGTCTAACGGCTAATGCCTCCTTTTCCACCAAGTCCGTTTTGCGGCCTTCGGTCGACGGGAAGGCGAAGCATTGCCGAAGATGGCATTGACCTTGTTAGCCGTTCAGTAAATTCACCGGCCCCTGCCTGCCGATATCGAGCTCCTTCACCAAACGAATAATTTGCCAGCGCCGAAAATAAGGCGCTTATTGTCCACCGCTCCTTTTCTACTCTCAGTTGCTTTGTTGAACCCTATGAGCCCCACTATGCCTGGGGGCCCTGTTTACGAATAAAGGGGGCTTCAACGCTTGGATTAAGCAGTTCTGAATAAGCTTGTACTTTGCGGAAGGTATTGCCCATCATTTCGCTTCTGCGGTACTCCCTTAATCGTTCAAGATCAAAATCGGCGATGAAGATGTCGTCCGTCAATGCATCCCCGATAAAGATGGTGTTGTCAACGCAGTGCCCCCGCTTATCCCAACAAATAGGTGAGAAAGCGCAAGAGCAACCCGCATTTGGGCCCGGCGGATTCGCCATAGCGACGCCGACCATATTCTCATAGGCGCGGACAGACAGCGCCTGCACTCTCGGCTTCATCGCTTCACAATCATTGGGCACTAATATAATTTCGGCGCCCTTCATCATCAATACTCTGGCGCTCTCCGGATATTCTCTGTCATAACAGATCATGAGGCCAATCTTAATACCGGCAAAATCACGTACGAAAAATTCGTCCCCGCTTGTTAAACAAGCTTCATCCGCAAAATCACAAGTGTGCACCTTGCTGTATTTCATAAGAATACGGCCCGTTTGATCGATAAGATAAGCCGAGTTTTGCGGCTTTCGAGTACCTTTCGTTAGAGCGGTTAAAACAATGCCGATTTTTAGCTTCTTCGCTTCAATACAAAATCGTTGCAAAAATGGGTTGGAATCCTCCAAGGCCGCTTTATTGTTAATGGGTAGTTCATAGCCCGTCAAGAAACACTCGGGGAACAAAACGATATCGGCTCCCATCCGCTTGGCTTTTTCAACCGTAGACAGTCCGTCTGCTGCGTTGATTGCCCAATCCGTACCTTTATATTTGTGCTGAACCAAGGCAACTTTAAAGTTCTTCTTCATTCATAACAACTTCCTTGAGAGCAAGATTCTTTCATCGTTACCGTTTCAGGATTTCGACATACCCTTCCGTTCCATTCACGCGAATGCGTTGCCCATCTTTGATCCTTTGGGTCGCCTTTTCCACTCCGACAACGGCGGGTAGGCCATATTCGCGTGCAATAACCGCGCCGTGAGTCATCAGCCCGCCCACTTCGGTTACGAGGCCTTGTATCGATATAAACAACGGTGTCCAGCTGGGATCGGTAAAGGAAGTGACCAATATATCGCCGGCTTCCAGATCGGCATCTTCCATGTTTAAGATGACTCGTGCTCGTCCCTCGACCACTCCGGCAGAAACAGGCAGACCGACTATCGCTTTGGCGGGGAGATTTTCTCGTTTGTACTCCCCGGTAACTATTTCGCCATCAGAGGTGATAACGCGCGGCGGAGTCAGTTTTTGATCGGATTTGTACTCTTCCTTCCGTTTTTTGATCATTGAGTCATCCAGCTGATGCGTACGGACAGCTTCGCGCAGTTCGGCAAAACTAAGATAGTAGATATCTTGTTTGTCATGAATCACGCCCGCCTGCAGTAACCGTTCAGCTTCTTTCAGTAAGGCCTGCTTATAAATAAAGTAGCGATTAATCATGCCGTACTTAGGATATTCACGATAGCCGCTAAAATTCCGAATCAGGCGGATCTTCTGTTTGGTTTCTTTCACTTTTTGCTCGCCATCCGGTAATCGCCTCAATCGTTCGAATAGCACTCGTTCTTTTTGCAAAACAACCCGCCGCCCTTGCGCAACTTTCCGCTTGCCGGCGCTTGGCGCAAAGTTTTTGATGTTACTGAGAATCATCGGAATAAGGGTAGCCGGTCGTTCGCTCCACCGTGGTTTGGTGATATCGATTTCTCCGGAGCACCGCATTCCGTACTTGTTAAGATAAGCGCATAGCACTTTTTGGGCTTCACGTCCGCCAGCAAACTTAACCAGTTCATCTAAAAAATGACCATCTTTTACTTGTTGTAGATAAGCGACGACTTGTGGATAAGGACGAATCACATCGGCAACGCTGAGTAGCGCCAAACCCATTTCCCTGTCTCTTATACACATCTCCGAGCCCACGAGACCCTAAGACATCTCGT
>UQRJ01000313.1 GCA_900543345.1 uncultured Sporolactobacillus sp.
CGTCGGCAGCGTCAGATGTGTATAAGAGACAGATATAATATACTCGTCTTCGGCGTAATTGCCAATCAGGGAAAATCAGCAGACAGGCAGTCGCGCCGGCCCTCCTGTATTGGTCATATTAAATGTTTCCATAAAATGGCACCATTAACCGGCTCTCTGAAGTTGGCGAATAAAATCAACTTCGGGGAACCGGTTCAAGGAAATCACAGTAATAGGAGGTCGTGAAAAAGTTTACCGCGCCTCAATACGTCATACTATTCTTCCACAATTATGCCGTTCTTCGCTTTTAGCAAAGGCCGCCTTAACTTCATCGAGTGGATAAACGGAATCTATCGTGGGTTCTAATGTCCCATCGGCAATTAGGCGGACGATGGTCTCCACGTCGTCGTGAGTTGGGAACTTAGTATTAATTTTGCCGCGATGCCATATTTTTCTGCGCTTTCAACGGATGGCGGCCGGACTAAAGAAACCAGTGTCCCTCCTCTTTTTAGAGAAGACCATGATCGACTCTGCGTATCGCCGCCGACTAAATCAACGACGAGATCAATAGCTTTAACGACCTTTTCAAAGGGGGTCGTTGTATAATCGATGACCTGATCGGCACCCAACTTTTTTACATAATCGAGATGACCGGCAGATGCCGGTCCGATAACTTTGGCTCCCTTCCATTTCGCCAACTGGACCGCATATTGCCCGACCCCGCCTTCCAACTCTATTTCTGAAAATCAAGAATAAATAAAGATGCATCCACCTACCTCATTATGCGACCAGCAGCCTGACATTAAAACCGTTCCATCAGCAATGAAGCAATCCCCACGACGCAGCAAGGAGCCCGGCATCTCCTATCGAAAGATGCCGGGCTCCTTGCGACTCGATACGGCTTTTAAACTTTAAACTGTTGAAAAAACTGCACGGTGCAAGACGGAAACGAATCGGTTACAGGGCGTTCGGATTATAATAGGAAACGTCTTTATCAACAGCCCCTGTTACACCCTTGACGGTTCCGTTGCTTGTGTACTGCCAGATATCAACCTGAAAATCGGCGCCGATGCCCTTGGCAGTGTCTTGACCGCGATAACGGGCAATTCAGACATGCAAGCGTTGCGGTTGATCGATTTGTTTCATGTTGATAGTCGTTTTGAAGAAGTACAGGCTGGAATAAATGCCCAGCTGGGAATAGCCGTGCGCGCGCATTCTCTTGAGAAAAACATTCACATTCTGACTCAGCGTCGAACGAACATTGCCGGATATGCCATTGGTCGTCTCGACGTCGACGAACAGATAAGCCAATTTGCTCGAAGTTAAGCCGTTTTTACGCAATACTTGAGCGAAATGGTCGGCTTCCTTGACAGCCTGTCCGGCATCTTTGGCACGAAAAAAGTGATAAACGTTGATTTTCAATCCGGCTTTTAACGCACCATTGGCATTTTTCGCAAGTTGACTGTCGCTATACGTCGTCCCTTCGGAAGCTTTCATAATGATAAAAGAATTTCCTTCGGCCTTTACAGCATGAAAATCAATGGTGCCGTTGTAGTGGGATACATCAATACCCAGCGCAGCGTTTGCCTGCGGCGGATTGAAACGCGTCACGTCCGTGGTCAGATTCGCCTTGTCGATAAAGCCTTGTTTGCCGCTTGCGGTGCGGATCTTGCGCCAATCACCCTTCTGTCCGAAAACAGTGACTTTCGTTTTCTCTCGCAGCACTGCGACGACCGTCGATTTCACCGTCGGATTTTGATAGACTTTGAGATTATCATAGCCTATGTACGCCTGAAAAGTCTTGACCGGCGAATAATCGAGTGGTGTCGTCACCGATTTAGACGTCGTTTTCTTCGCCGCTGGCGGATTGCCTTTTTTGATGTACTTGGCACTGACGTAGTGCGTCTTGCCGCCGTCTTTGATGCCGTACCAGCCGGAACGCGTGCTCGTTACCGTCACTTTAGCGTTATGACGCAGCACCTTCACCCGTTGGTACTTTGTGCCCGGACCGGTGCGTACATTGAGCGCCGTCGCCGTTACGTAACCCGTGAAAGATTTAAACTGAGCCGCCTGCGCCGCATCGCCGGAAGTTGACAGGACATTGCCGATAATCAATACGAAAAATAGCAGTGTAGCAATGAAACGTTTTCCTGTCCGGTACACAGTTTTCCTTCCTTCGCTGTTATCTTTTAGCAAAATGTGCCTCCCTTCTTGATTGAAATGAACCATACACTGATATATCGGCAATGCGTCGATGAATTTTAAGGGTAGACTACGGCAGGATCCTGCAAATTTTCACGTCATTTTGCGGTAAAATATTCGTGAAAACGTCCGAATAATATAGTGGAGATTTTTTACTGAGTTCCGTCGCTTCGGCCGATAGGCTCACCCACATGACGAATCGGCCAGTGAATGAATCCCCCGTCATTGATCCCACGAAAAAACAGGGAGGAACCAACATGAAGAAAATCAGTGCCATTTTCTGCGCATTGCTATGTGTGCTGCTGATCGGCGGTTGTTCTTTCGGCGGTTCGCAGCAAAATCGGCAATCCCATTCATCGGATCATTCTTCCCCTGCTCAGGCGGAACAAAATTCGTCTTCGGAGGCGGACAGTTCCTCGAGTGCCGATACGCCATCCGCTTCAAGCACCAGTTCGTCGGCTGAAAAGAACGCATCCGCAGCCGATCTATTGGCTCAGATTCGCGGCCGCTTGAAAGGACGGGATGACCTACGCCTGCCTCGCACTGTTCCGGTAGCCGGGGGGCACTATCTATCGGCACAGGTTCATTCGCGCACAAATGGTTATACTGTGACGTTCAAGCAAACCGACCGGGTGCGTCCTCTCAACGACGCCGCTTTGAACCAGGCTGAAACGGTAGTTTCAATCAAAGCCATCACTTACGAAAATCACGCAGCCGCGGAAAAACAGCTGAACTATCACAAATACTCATCTTCCGACGGCAGTCCGGTCGATCTTGGCTACCACATAACCGGTTACCGCGATGCCGGTGCGGGTACAGCCGGCATTTCATGGAACGAGGGCCGCTGGTCATTAGCCGTCCTGTCTCCGACTGCGGATGCGGATAAAGGCGTTGCTCTGGCAAAACAAGTGGTTAAAAAGTTGGAAACCATCGCTCTACCCGCGCCGCAGCGTTATGGCAGAGTCCAACTTTATACCGACGACAACCAGGATTTCGTCAGTTGGCAGAATGGCAAAACGATTTATACGCTCACCGATACTGCCGATTCATCGGCACTGCTCTCGATCGCCGCCACTGTCAAATAAACGGGAATCGACAGATAACATTGCGGCAAAAAAATCGAGTAGGAGGAGATAATTTCTCCGTCCTCTCCTACCACCGTACGTACGGA
>UQRJ01000314.1 GCA_900543345.1 uncultured Sporolactobacillus sp.
GAGATGTCTTAGGGTCTCGTGGGCTCGGAGATGTGTATAAGAGACAGATTACAGGAAGTGCTCGGCAAAATTGATACGGAAAAGTATAGCTACGGCGAACTGGTCAACGAAGTGAATATTGAGACCGGAGACCTACACTTCGAAACGCCGGTGATTACCGACAAGGATGTCGACAGCACCTATCAACGCAAATTTGCCGTGAAAGCGAAAATTCTGCAGGACAAGTTACCGGAAGCGTTCGACCTCATTCATGAAATCCTTTATCGGACGCGTTTCGATAACAAGAAACGGTTGCATGCGCTGGTCAAAGAGATCAAATCGCGCATTGAAATTACTTTTAATCAAAACGGACAATCGGTGGCGCTGCGCCGCGTCGGATCTTATTTTTCCGAATCCGCCGCATATAGAGAACGGCTGAGGGGACTGAGCTTCTATCAATTTATCCGCGATCTCGACGCACAGTTCGACGCTCGTTTTGAAGCAATCGCCGCCGAGTTGAAACAGCTTGCCGCCGCGCTGTTCGATAAAAAACGGCTAATCGTCGGGCTGACCGGCGACCGCAGTATTTTTACCGATGCAGCCAAGTATTTCGATCGGCTTGGTCTGGCCGTCGTTTCACAGTCCCCGGACGCGCCGCAGCCGATTCATCTGCCTACCGAACAGAACGAAGGGCTGATGGCGCCCAGCAAAGTGCAATATGCCGCCAAAGGTGCAAATTTCCGTGAGCTTGGCTACAATTACAGTGGCAGCTTGCTCGTGCTGAAAAGGGTGCTGACGCTCGATTATCTGTGGAACCGGATCCGTGTGATGGGCGGCGCTTACGGCTGCGGCATCTCGCTCGAGTCATCGGGCAACTTCATTTTCTGGTCCTACCGCGATCCTAATCTGCGTGAGACGTTGGCTATCTATGACAAAGCCGACAAGTTCGCCGCGTCATTCAAAGCCGACGAATTCGATATGACCAAGTATATCATCGGAACAATTGCTTCACTCGATACGCCGCTGACGCCGAGTGGGAAGGGCGAACTGGCAGACGCCCGTTATTTCGCCGGCGTCACGCAGCAAGATCTGCAGCGAATCCGCGACGAAGTCCTAACCACTAAGCCGGAAGAACTTCGCCGTTACGCCGATCTGCTAAAGGCAATCGCCGGGCAAAATCATTTCTGCGTGTTCGGCAGCGAAGCGAAAATTCAGGAAAACAAAGATCTATTTGAGCATTGCCGTGACACATTCGGCTGACGGGCGGCAGATGCAGTGCGAAACCGAGAGCCCGACAATGATCGCTGAGCTGTGAAGGCCGTTTGAAAGAAGAACCGCGAGTCGGATGGATCGCGGTTCTTCTTTATATTTCCATGCAAATTAGCGTTATGATTGTTTATAGTGTTCTTATTCTATCCATGATTCATTTTCAGGGGGAGATTATTATGCATGATCCATCAGTACATCGTCCATTGGCGGGACGTGCCGGTCGAATGAATATCCGCGATTTGGCGACGATCGGTATTTTCACTGTATTAATGACGATCATCGCCGTTGTCATCGCCATTGCTTCTTCATTCGTTCTCTATTTTTCACTGTTTGTTTCCAGCCCGATCATCGCCTTTATTCTGGCGCCGTTTTATATGTATATGGTACTGAAAGTGCATAAACGGGGTACCGCCTTTTTATACGGGCTGATTTTTGCCTTCATCTACGTCATCAGCGGTACACCTTATTTAGCGGTCTGGTTTCTGCTAGCCGCTGCTACCGGCGAGCTATCGATGGCCGGTGCCGGAGCGTATACCAATCCGTTCCGCGTGGCGGTCAGTTGGATCGTTTTTACGCTTTTCCGCGCGACAAACGGTATGATCGATATTTGGTTTTTCACCAAACAATATCTTGCCTCGGGCGTCAGCCGCGCGCATTTTTTCCAGGTTACCCGTTTTTACAACTCGGTGCCGTGGGTCATGCTTATTTTAGCGCTGGCCGCCGCCGGAGCTGCTGCCGGCTGTTTGGTCTCGGCCGGTATGATTAAACGTCATTTTCAAAAAAGCGGTTTACTGCCATGAACACGAACGATCTGTCCAACTTCGCCGGCAAAACGCGCGGCTACCTTCATGTCGACTTCCGGGCGAAGCTGGCCATCTGCGCCCTAGCATTTATCACGGCGGCGCTGATGGTCCACGACGGACCGGTTTGTCTGATGCTGCTTTTTTTGATGATCTATTTGGCAGCACAAGGATTGATCCGGGCAGGAATTATTGGCTTGATCATCGGTGCAGCGCTGGCAGGGCTGCGATCATTGTCCGGCG
This sequence comes from uncultured Sporolactobacillus sp., assembly GCA_900543345.1. Taxonomy (GTDB): domain Bacteria; phylum Bacillota; class Bacilli; order Bacillales; family Sporolactobacillaceae; genus Sporolactobacillus. The sequence continues at coordinate 2,292 of UQRJ01000314.1, forward strand.
AAGGGGGCCTGACTATTTTTTTACCCGATATCCTAACGTTCGCCGTGCTGCGCATTCTAGCCGCGGTGATGGCCGTGCACGCCATTATCCGCATGCCGCCGGGTGAAGTGACGGCGGCGTTGAGTAAGATGCATGTCCCTCCCTCCGTCGCTTTGCCGCTTATTTTCATGCTGCGCTTTGCGCCGACAGCAACGAGTGAGTTCCGGACCGTATTTGCCGCGATGAAGCTGCGGAAACTGCTATCGGCAAAACATCCCTTGCGGACGTTTGAATATGCCGTCATTCCGCTGATTGTGCGCACGTCGAATGTCGCCGACGCATTAGCCGCCGCCGCCGAACTGCGAGGCATCGCTTACCCCGGCCTGCGCACCAGCCTGCGGCAGATCCATTTTACGATAACAGATAGCCTAGCCGTGGCCGGTGCCGCGGTCGCCGCCATTGCCTGCTTTTTTATTGATAGGGGAGTGGTGAGACTGTGATTCGTTTCGACCACGTTTCGTTTACATACGCCGCCGGTCGCCGGCCCGCCGTCCGTAATCTGACGTTGACTGTCGACCGCGGTGACTGTGTTGTCGTTACCGGCAGAAGCGGTTGCGGAAAAACGACACTGACACGTCTTGTGAACGGCCTGGCACCCCGCTTTTTCCCCGGCACACTAACCGGAACGGTGCATATCGGCGGCCGTCAGCAACAGGCGCAGCCGATCTGGTCGATCGGCCGGCAGGTCGGATCGGTACTGCAAGATCCGGGCAATCAGTTTTTTGCCGAAAAAACCGGCGACGAAATTGCTTTCGGTTGTGAAAATTACGGGGTTCCCCGCGGCGAAATAAAAAAGCGGGTGGCTGTTGCCGCTCGCCGAACCGGCAGCACCGAGTTGCTTAATCGCAGCCTGTTCGACCTATCGAGCGGACAACAACAACAAGTGGCCATTGCCTCCATCGCCGCCCTCAATCCGGAGATTTATGTATTCGACGAACCGTCTGCCAATCTCGACGGTGCCGCTGCCCTGTCTCTTATACACATCTGACGCTGCCGACGAATAGCCTTG
>UQRJ01000315.1 GCA_900543345.1 uncultured Sporolactobacillus sp.
ACGAGATGTCTTAGGGTCTCGTGGGCTCGGAGATGTGTATAAGAGACAGGTGGTACCGATTGTTATCACCAATACGGCGGAAAACAAATTCTTGTTCAATTGGTGTGCTCCGGAAACTGTGATTGCCGGCGAATCGTTGATTTTGGTTTCAAAGCGTCATGCATAGTTATTGTACATTGATTAATGGCGTGATGATGGAGCAAGAATATTGAATGTGAATGTCCGGCTGCTGATTGGAACATCACGTTCGATAAGCGGTGTTATCATTGGTTTGTTTTTAATGAATGAGAGGTTCAATGGCTATCGTCATGCATTGACTCAACTATTTAGGATAATTTGGTGATGCGAATGGACTCCAGTATTGTTTTTCAAATAAGGGCAAAATTAAATAACTTATCCAAATCGGAAAAAAAAGTGGGCCAATTTGTTCTGGATCACCTGGTTGAAACCGTCAATCATAATACAAGCGAACTGGCACAAATGATTGGCGTTAGTCCGGCGACTATTGTTCGTTTTTGCCGTTCGGTCGGTCTGGCTGGCTTTTCTGACTTACAAGTTAAACTTTACGCTGAATCAACAAATATCGATCAATCGTTGTATACCGATATTGCGCCTAATGAAAGTGTCGCACATATCAGCGATAAATTGGCTTTCCGCTTTAAACAGTCAATTGCCCAGACAGAAGAAATACTGGACAGTGCTTGTGTCGATCGATTTGCAGATCTTATCGATGCTAAACGGACAGTTTATGTGTATGGTCTCGGTGCATCGAGAATTGCGGCTGAAGATCTCGCTCAGAAATTCTCTCGTATCGGAAAGCATATGATTCATATATTGGATCATCATTTACTGGCTTCGATTTTGATTAATGCTGGACCAGACGTTTTATTTGTCGCTGTTTCCAATTCCGGAGAAACGAAAGAAGTCATTAACTTGGTTAAGATTGCGCAACAGCAGAATCTAACGACGATCGGTATTCTCCAAAAGGGAAACAGCAGGTTGGGTAAATTGGTCGATCTTGCCATTGCTCATGGCGGAGGAGAAGGCGTCCTATTGCGCAGTGCTGCTACCACTTCACTTGTTTCACAATTGTTTATTATCGATATTCTCTATTGTACTTATATATGCCGACATTATGACGCTGCTGTGAATAAGCTTAAAGATTCGCGAATTATTATTCGCACAATGTTTTCCAAATAATGATTTTTAAATAATGCGCCTGATTCATCAATTTTGAATGTTGCTCGTGCGGTGGAGTTGTGGAACTAATGTGTGTATCGTTCGTCTATGAGAATGAATGAACGAAGGTGGAAGGCGTGGATCATGAAATTTGCAGCAGTTGTTTTTGATATGGATGGCGTGATTATTAATTCCGAACCTTTCTATCGAAGAAGAAGAGAGGTATTTTTTCAAAATAAGAAAAAATATCGCTACGAGCAAGTTAAGCATCGATTGACTGGCTCGAATCCCGCTGATATGTTTCAAATGATTATCCCGGATGATCCGTATGAGCGGCAAAAATATATTAAATGGTATCAGCAATTTAAAGACCACTATCCGATTGATTTTGCCGCATGTAAGGATGCAGAAATTCAGCCGCTGTTAGCGATCTTAAAGCAAAATCAGATTAAGATTGCCTTGGCTTCTTCGTCAAACATGCGAATCATTAATGATGTGTTGACAGTATGTCGATTAAATCATTACTTTAATACCATTGTTAGCGGTGAGTGCTGTCGAAAAAATAAACCCGATCCGGAGATTTATCTTCGAGTTGCCGCAGAGTTAAAGGAAGATCCTCATCGTTGCGTAGCCGTTGAAGATTCAGAATATGGTATCGAAGCCGGTAAAAAAGCAGGTATGACCGTTATTGCTAAAAAAATTGCTGATCCGTTTGTGAACCAATGTAAGGCTGATTACATTGTGGATGGCTTGTTGCATGTTGCCTGCATTTTAAAACTTAAGGAAACAGGTTGAGTTACCTCGAACGTTTGCTGAGAATAACTTTTTTATGAAATTTGCTTCCGGAGATCCAAAGTGGGGAATCCCCGGTTCGAGGTTGGTTAAAAACAAGAGATTGAGCCAAAATAGTATGGGAGATTAACAGGTTCATTCATATCAGTTGGTCCTATTCGGTTAAAACTTGGTCCGAATCGGCCGAAAGTTTTTCCTAATGACGCATAACTTAGTCCTATTTAAGCTGAAGTTGGTCCTATTCAGATATTTTTTCGGCTGACTGAGACACTAGCACGAGTCCAATTGCTTTTTTCTCCGATCATTGGAGAACGGCCTGCTCTTCCGTCTGTTTGGCGGGCTCTTATTCAGAAACAAACGGCCTGTGCTTCCAAATCAATGGAAGCACAGGCCGTTCGTTTTTTTACCTGCCGAGTTCTTGGAGAATCTCGCTGATCTTCAGTTCAGCCCCGGCCATTGAGCGATCCGCCGCGCCGTAATACAGACGCAGCGTATCGCCGCGAGCGAGGCCGCCGCATGTGAAGACAACTTCGCCGAAGAATCCTTTTTTTTCATAATCTGCTTCCGGCTCGAGAATCGGCTCTTTGGAACGGGCGAGAATCTTTGCCGGGTTAAATCGATCAAGCAACAAGGCGCCGAGGCAGTAGCGGCCGTTCGGCGTGGCGCCGTGATAGATTTCCAGCCAGCCTTTTTCGGTGAGAATCGGTACGGCACCGCTGCCGATACGCTCAGCGTCCCATTGTGACGGTCGGACGCTGAGCAGATGGCGGTGATTGCCCCAGTACTTCAGGTTGTTCGATTCGGCGATCCAGATATCGGGATCGCCGATGCTTTTGGGCGACGGCCGGTTCAATGCGTAAAATTTCCCGTTGATTTTTTTCGGAAAAATAACCGTGTCTTTATTTTCCGGAGCAAAAATGAGACCGTGGTCGTCGTAATGCTCAAAATCTTCAGTCGTGACCAGGTTAATACCAATGCCTTCCGGTGAGACGGCGCTGAAGTAGATGTAGTAGGTGTTGCCGATCTGCGTAATCCGCGGGTCTTCGACGCCGAACATCTGCCGGCGGTTCGACGGATAGATAAATGGCCGATCGTCGACGGTAAAATGACGGCCATCATGGCTGCGTGCTAAGCGCAGATAGGATAGCGACGTCAGTTCGATAAAGTGATCGAGCCGGTCGGCCGGGCGAATGGTCCGACTGTCCTCAAAGTTCAGCGATGGATCGTTGCGATTGAACAGACGAACGACGGTCCTTTTTTTCACCGGATCGAAGTAGAGTGAGGGGACTTCCGAAGCATTCTTGGCCTGTCTCTTATACACATCTCCGAGCCCACGAGACCCTAAGACATCTCG
>UQRJ01000316.1 GCA_900543345.1 uncultured Sporolactobacillus sp.
GTCGGCAGCGTCAGATGTGTATAAGAGACAGTATATCGGCTTTGTCCTTGGCATCAAAGCATTTACCGCCGCCGTTCTCGGCGGGATCGGCAATATTCGCGGGGCAATGGTCGGCGGTGTGCTGCTCGGCTTCCTGGAAATGTTTGCCGCCGCCAATTTGTCGACGTTAACGCACGGTGCCATGGGAGCGGAATACAAGGATGTCTTTGCCTTTATTATCCTGATTCTTGTCCTGATCTTCAAACCGGAAGGCCTGTTCGGCAAGGCCGCTGTTGAGAAAGTGTAAAGGAGTAGGTGAAAAGATTGACAATCATACAAAAATTAGCGGGCAGCGTTAAAGGCCAGATCATTTTATTTACAATTTATGTGGCAGCGACTGCAGCGGGGCTGTATCTGCTTCAAGGTTCTGTCGTCGCGTTCCTGCTTTTGCTGTTTTCCGTCCTGATTCTCTACTATCTGAAACTCGGCATTCGGACAAAATGGGTCATCGGTTTGTTGATTCTTGCCGTCCTGATGCCTCTGGCCGCCAGTCAGAGCAGTTCTTATCAATCGTTTATGGAAGTCGGTACGCTCGTCGGCATTTATGTCGCAATGGCGCTGGGCCTGAACATCGTCGTCGGATTCGCCGGCTTGCTGGATCTCGGTTTCATCGCTTTTTTTGCCGTCGGTGCCTATACATACGGCATTTTTGCCAGCGTCCAGGCATCGAAATTTATGCCGATCGGCCATTTCCCGCTGCCCGGCGATTCGTTCTGGTTATTCATCATTGTCGGGGCCTGCATTGCGGCGGTATTCGGCATTCTGCTCGGCATTCCCGTCCTGCGGGTCCGCGGCGATTATCTGGCAATCGTTACACTGGGATTTGGCGAAATCATTCGTATATTGCTGAACAATATGGATCATCCGCTTAACATTACGAATGGGTCGATGGGCATTTCCTCCATTACGCCGCCGCGATTTTTCGGCATCAGTATCGGCCAGCCGAGTCAATTTTACTATATTGTCCTCGCGATCTTTCTGGTGGTCATCTATACCGTCCGCAAGCTGGAAGTCTCCAAGCTTGGCCGGGCGTGGAAAGCGGTACGCGACAATGAAATCGCCGCCCAGTCTAGCGGCATTCCGCTCGTAAAAACCAAATTGGCCGCGTTCGCTATCGGCGCGTCTTTTTCCGGCATGATGGGCGTTGTTTTTGCGGCAAAACAGATGTTTGTCGATGCGACGAGTTTTACCTATCTGGAGTCGACGATCGTTCTTGTCATGGTCGTTCTCGGCGGGATGGGCAGTGTGCCCGGCGTCATTCTCGGCGCGGCGATTGTTACGATTCTTAACACCCAGGTGCTGACGGAAATTTCCAATTGGCTGACACAGTTGCAGACAACGAGCGGAATCAATATTCCGTCGGCACTGTCGCCGTCGAAGATGCAACGATTCATTTTCGGGCTGCTGCTGATCATCTTCGCCATTTACCGGCCGCAAGGATTGATTCCACATAAAAACCGAAAAACGGATGCGGCAAAATTAAAAGAGCTGGCTCATACCTCGAGTGAGCACGATGCGCGGGCCGCCGAGCCGGAATCCGGAGGTGCGCGGCCATGAAAATTTTGCAGGTCAGGAATCTGACGAAGCAATTCGGCGGTCTGACCGCGACGTCGCATATCGATATGGATGTCGAAAAAGGATCGATTACCGCCGTGATCGGACCGAATGGTGCCGGAAAAACGACATTTTTCAATATGATGACCGCCGTGTATAAACCGACCGAAGGCGATATTCTTCTAAACGGTCAGTCGCTGATCGGGCTGAAACCGCACGAAATCTCCCGTGTCGGGATTACGCGTACCTTTCAGAATATTCGGTTGTTTAATGAAATGACGGTGCTCGAAAATGTACTCGTTGGCATGCATCAGAATTTGAAAAGCTACTGGATCGGCACGCTGCTGCAATTTCCCGGCGTAATGAAGCGCGAACGGGAAGCACAGGTGCAGGCTTATCGGCTGCTTGAGTATGTCGGCTTACAGGATTATGTCAATGAAGGAGCCGGTAACCTGGCGTACGGGCAGCAGCGGCGTCTGGAGATTGCCCGGGCGCTGGCGGCGAAACCGCAGCTTCTGCTGCTCGACGAACCGGCTGCCGGAATGAATCCAAAAGAAACGAAGAAACTGACCAATTTGATTTACGATATGCGCTCGCGGCTTAACCTGACCATCATCCTGATTGAGCACGATATGCGACTGGTCATGGAAATTTCCGATTTTATTTACGTTCTGAGCTATGGGAAACTGATTGCTTCCGGCACGCCGGATGAGATTCGTCATAATGATGCGGTTGTCAAAGCCTATCTTGGAAAGGGGACGGCGGCAAATGGTTGAGACGCTCGGCAGGCATTTTCTCGATATTAACGGACTCGAAACGTATTACGGTCCAATCCAGGCGTTAAATGGAATCAACCTGCACATCGACAAGGGCGAGATTGTCACGCTAATTGGCAGCAATGGGGCGGGAAAATCAACCACACTGAAATCGATCAGCGGTCAGGTGAGGCCGAAAGCGGGTCGCATTCGGTTCGACGGTAAGGAAATTACCAAAAATCCGGCCCATGTAACGGCGCTGCTCGGTATCGCTCAGGTCCCGGAGGGGCGGCGTATTTTTCCCAAACTGTCGGTCAAGGAAAATTTGCTGATCGGGGCTTTCTCGGTCAAGGATAAGAAAGTGATTGCCGATCGGCTGGAGCGGGTGTATGGCTATTTTCCCCGCTTGAAAGAACGGCCGGATCAGAAGGGCGGAACGATGAGCGGCGGCGAACAGCAAATGCTGGCGATGGGACGTGCGCTGATGATGAAACCAAAGCTTCTGATGTTGGATGAACCGTCGATGGGCCTCTCGCCAATCTTTGTCGAACAGATCTTTCGGATCATTGACGATATGAATAAAGAAGGAATGACCATATTACTCGTTGAACAAAATGCTTATCAGGCACTTCAAATTGCCGATCGCGGTTATGTCATCCAAACCGGAACCATTATCCTCGAAGGAAAAGGTGCCGAACTAATGAACAATGACTTGGTGCGGGAAGCGTATCTTGCCTAAGTCGTTGTTTCAACGTCCGGCCGGAAAATGAGAGAATGGTTTTCTCCCCCTTTTTGTATGATCAGAAAAAATTTTTAAGGAAAATAGTAGAAAGACAGCCCCGGAGGCTTGGCTGCGCCAAGCTTTCTTTATACTATAAGAAAAAATATAAAAGATTTAATGGGCTATAGTATAAGGGCAACTAGGGCTCAGCCTGTCTCTTATACACATCTGACACTGCCGACGAATAGCCTTGT
>UQRJ01000317.1 GCA_900543345.1 uncultured Sporolactobacillus sp.
GAGATGTCTTAGGGTCTCGTGGGCTCGGAGATGTGTATAAGAGACAGGGTTAAAAAAATGTTTCACGGTATCTTTTCAACCGGTCGCTGTGCATTGTGTCATCGCAAACGCGCGGATCTACGGACGTATATCAATGACCGCGGAAGGGTGATCCGGGTCTGTCCGGCATGCAGTGCCTATGCCGAGCGGAGGGCATATCGTAAGCGGTAGGCGGAAGGGGAAGCGACTGCGGAAATCGACAAAGGAGATGACGGAGATGGCGATAGGGCCAAATAGCTATCCCGCCGAGAGTGCGGACATTAAACATTTTTTATCCGGAGAACAAAAGCGTAATGACCATGTGTTACATGCTGTGATTCGCTACGATGGGCTGCTTGCGATCGATCTGCTGAAACAGGCAGTGGCCATGACCCTGCGGGCGGTTCCGCTGCTGACGTGCCGTTTTGTGATCAATCGGCAGCGGGCGTTCTGGCAACAGACGGATGACACGGTTGATGAGATCGTGCGCTTCGTTGAAACCGAGCAACGTGAAGAAGCGGTCCGGAAGAATCTGGTGATCAAACCGGATGCAACGCGCGGGCCGCAGATGCGGCTGAGCGTCGTCCGCTGCGATGGCATTGATACACTGGTGATTGTGCTCAATCACATGATCTGCGACGGCGGCGGTTTTCGTGATTATCTTTATTTGCTTGCCTCATGCTATTCGGCGCTGGCGAGCCGCCGGAAAACGGGGGATCCGGCGGTGGTCGTGCTGCCGGACCCTTCGCGTCGTTCGATCGATCAGGTTTTCAATCAATTAAATCCCGAACAGCTGAAGCGGGTTAAAATGGCCGCGATTGAATCAGCACCGCAGTCGGAAAAAGACGCGCTGCCGCTCGTAGGCGACGATCGTTGCCCGTTTATTTTGACGCATGATGTCGCGGCGGACCGTTTCGATACGATTAGACGTTATGCAAAGTCCCGCGGTGCGACGATCAACGATGCGTTATTTGCGGCATATGTGCTTGCTCTGTCGGAAGTTCTTTCCACGGAGACGATCGCACTCGACTGCCCGGTCAATTTGCGTGCCTATCTTCCCAAACATTATCTGCCGGGGATCTGTAATCTGACGGCGAATATTCTTTGCACCCTTCCCAATCGGTCCGGCGCTTCCTATGACGATGTGCTGCTCGAGGTGAGCCGAATCATGAACAGGCAAAAACAAAACGTTGAACCGCTGAAGGTCTACTGGGAGCTTGAACATATCTATCGAACACTGCCGCTTGCCGAGGCAGTTAAAAAATTCCCGCAGATTTATCGAATTCCGCTAAACGGCCTCACGAATATCGGCATCCTTGACGACGAGAAACTCAAATGCGGCAATCGGGTCGCCGAAGATGCTTTTATCTCCGGTTCAATCAAGTACAAGCCGTATTTTCAAATTGCCGTGACAACTTTTCGAAAAAAGATGACCTTTTGCACCAATTTTCACGGGAGCGAGAAAGACCGGCGCTTTCTCGATCGATTGGTGAAGCGAATGATCGATTTTCTGCCACGTTAAAGAACAATAAAAGGATCCCCGCTCTTCTTTCAGCGGGGATCTTCATTTCGGAGCGGACGTTATTCACCGACCGGCTCGCTGGTTAGTTCCTTCTTCGAGACAATCGCCAGCTGCTGGTCAAATTCGTAGACGACCGGCACGCCGGTCGGGATGTCAACATTGATGATGTCCTCATCGGAAATGTTCTCCAGATATTTAAGCAGGGCACGCAGTGTATTGCGATGACTGACGACCAGGACATTTTCGCCTTTGCACAGATGGGGTGCAATCTGATCGCTCCAGCAGGGAAGCACACGCTTTTGCGTCGTCTTCAGACTTTCTCCCGCCGGCAGCAGGCGAGGATCCAAGCCGGCATAGCGCCGGTCATGACACGGATGACGCGGATCGCTCATTTCAAGAAGCGGGGGCATCGCGTCGTAACTCCTGCGCCAGCGAGCGACACGCTCGCGGCCGAGACGAGCGGCGGTCTCTTCTTTATTCAGCCGTTGCAGCGCACCATAACTGCGTTCGTTTAGTCTCCATGTCTTGTATACCGGCAGCCACTCTTGATTAATTTCATACAGGATATAGTGCATTGACTGAATCGATCGGCTGAGTACCGAAGTAAAGCCGACACTAAATTGAATGCCGGCTTGCCTAATGCTCCTGCCTGCCGCCTGCGCTTCTCGAATCCCTTTTTCTGTTAAGTGGACATCTTCCCAGCCGGAAAATAGATTCAATTTATTGTATTCACTCTCACCATGCCTGACGATGACTAGTTTCATTTTCGGTTCCTCCGAACGTCTGCATTTCATGACCACGGCAGTCGATCATGACGTACATTAATCACTGTTAGTATACTTCATAAAAAATTTATTTTCACGAAGCTAACAGATACGGAGAAACAGCCGGTCGCTGAAAAAGTGATTAAGCCGGAGAGTGTGCAGCCATGACCGATTTTGTCTATTTTATAACAATTTTGCATTTGTTCCATTGGTCCGCAATGTCTGATCAGAGGTCGCGCAATTGTTGAAGGACGGCGGCGTTTTTACGTTCCTCACCGGCAAAGGCTTGCTCCAGTTCTTCAGGCGTTAGCTCATTCTTAAGCCCAAATCGTTCGCAGGCGGTCTCGTAAAGTTCATAGGGAAAAAGGGAATCGATCAGCAGCACTTTTCTGTGCTCGGCAGTGAGCGGCGCTTCCCGTTCATAGGCGGCAAGCATCCCGTCAAACAAATCCTGATCCCATTCGCTTTGCTCACCAAGGAGCGGTACGATGACTTTGCGCAGATCGCGGACTGGGAGATCGAATGTCGTCGTGTCCAGATCGATGATCCACGTCCGGCCGTCCGCACCCAGCAGTGTATTGCCGGTACCGTAATCCTGATGACACAGGTTCGGTGCCTGGCGCATGGCTTCGACCCACTGCGAGTAGCCGGAAGCGAGTAATCGGCGCAGCACATCGCGGCCGAAGGCGATATGACGATCGATCTCACTTAAATACAGGCGGGAAAACGGATCATCCGGCGTTTGGGAGGCTATCCGTTTCCATGATTCCATCTGCTGGCAGCGCTTGATATAATGTTTCGGCCATTTTCCTAGTTTGGAAAATACAGGAATGCCTTCCGGCGCGCGGTAGCCGATCGACTCCTGATGATAATGTGCCAGCCCTTCCATGATTCGCGCCCGTTCGGTCGGTACGCTCCAATCAAATGGCCGCCCGACGATCCAGTCGTATACGACGAAGAGAAAGGGACCCTGTTTTGTATAGCTGTCTCTTATACACATCTGACGCTGCCGACGAATA
>UQRJ01000318.1 GCA_900543345.1 uncultured Sporolactobacillus sp.
TGTCTTAGGGTCTCGTGGGCTCGGAGATGTGTATAAGAGACAGGAATATCGTAAATATCGATTTCCATCGTTCTGATTAAATGTAGAAGCAAGTCAAGCGGCCCTTCGAAGGCATCGATTTTCACTTTATATTCCACATTTGTCCCTCCCCGATAGCGGCTTCGTCGTTGCCAACGGTCCGGCCGCATGCAAAAAAAGAAGCCGTATCATTTATTCCCGGCTTCCATATCATCCGTCTTTTTCATGCAGCTTTCGAAGTAAGGTTCAATCGTCGCGGATGGAGTCAGCTCAATCGCCTCTCCGAGCATTTTTTTCAGTGCCAGAATCATTTCTTTGCCGATTCCCTCTGTACGGAAGGAAGGATTTACACTGATGTGCTCAATTGTCGCCTGATGATCGTTTTGAAAATGAATGCCGATTTCTCCGACGATATCTTCACCCTTTTTCCATAAAAACAACTGCCAGTCGGACGATTCTTCATACGTATGAATCGTCTGCAGCAGCGACTTGATTTCTTTTTCAGAAGGTATGAAAGAGAGCAGACCCATCGCGATCTTTTCATAACTTCGCTTATAACGAATCAGCATATTAACCCCTCATTGCGAAATCGTCGTCTATTTCACGTCTTATATTATAACCAACCGTCGAAAAAAGTGCATGGATTGTGACGGATTCGGGCAGATTCATTTCCGCGGGGAATACTCCCGAATCAACAAATCGTTACGTATTAGGTCATCGTAAGTTTCGCGGCGAACGACGACGTCCGCCTGACCGTTTTCGACAAATATCGCGGCGGGATTGGGCAAACGGTTATAATGATTGGCCATCGAATACCCGTAAGCACCGGTACAGAAAACGGCCAACACATCGCCGGGACGGCTCGAGTGCGGCAGCAACGATTCTTTGATCAGCACATCGCCGCTTTCGCAGCACTTGCCGGCTATCGTTACCGGATCGTCCGCTGTTTCGTCCGCTCGGCTCGCCGACATCGCTTCATAACGTGCCCCATATAGGGCGGGGCGGATGTTATCGGTCATCCCCCCGTCGACTGAGACGTATTTCCGGACGCCGGGGATGTCCTTGACTGAGCCGAGTGTGTATAACGTCGTCCCCGCTTCGCCGACAATCGAACGTCCCGGTTCAATCCACACGGCCGGCATCGGCAGGTTTCGCCGGCCGCTTTCCCAACGGACGGCGGCAACAATCCGGTCGATATACGCGGTAGCAGGTAACGGATGGTCGCCGGCCGTATAGCGGATGCCGAAGCCGCCGCCCACATTCAGCACACGCATCTCATAGCCGAACCGGTCGCGCCAATTTTCCGCGTAATCATACACGATCTGCACTGCCCGGGCAAATCCTTCCGTTTCGAACATTTGCGAACCGATATGGAAATGAATGCCGATCAGCTTCAGCTGTTTCGCCGCCGCAGCCAGACGGACGGCACGGTCGGCCATGCCGTTGTCCAGATTAAAGCCAAACTTCGTATCGTCGTGACCCGTCATGATAAATTCGTGAGTATGGGCGGTGACACCGGGCGTCACCCGCAATAGGATCGACATCGTCCGTTCTTTTTCCGCGCAAAATCGCTCCAGACGTTCCAACTCATAAAAATTATCGACAATGACCGCGCCGACTCCGGCATCGATCGCCATGTTTAATTCATCGTCGGATTTATTATTGCCGTGAAAATGAATTTGTCCGGCCGGAAAACCCGCCTTGAGTGCCGTGTATAATTCTCCGCCGGAAACAACGTCGAGCGACAGCCCGTACTCGTTAATCAGTTGAATCATCGCGATTGTCGAAAATGCTTTACTGGCATAAGCAATCTGCCATATCAGTGGCTCCTGTTGTCGAAAAGCCGATTGATAGGCTTGAATTTTTTCTCGAATCAACGCCACGTCGTAAACGTACAGCGGCGTTCCATACTCCCGTGCAAGCTCAGTCGCATCCACCCCGCCGATAAACAGGTGGTCGTTGTCGATTCGCTCAGTCCCGTGCACCGTTGATTTCCCCTTTCCCGCCTTCCGTCGTGCTTCAAGCAACGACGTCCGCCTCTACAGAAAAGAAAACGGCCCGCATGGCGACACACAGGCCCGGTTTTTTACGTAAAAGCCCGACAAGCACTCCGCCGCGCGGCCGCGGCGATCAGTCCGGCATCTATTCGAAGCCGGCCCAACAGGTTGCCTTCGGACAAGGCAGGCGTTTCAGAGAACGATCATTGCGATCTGCACTCCCGTCCCCTACCGATCCGTCCTGCTCCGCTAATCTGCTTTTATCGGTATCTTAGCAATTTAGTTGTAGTGTATCACGGTTTGGACCGAATGACAAGATTAACCGTTTTTCTTCCGCGGCTGTCGTTTGTGTGGCTGACGGTAGCGGTCGACCGGCCGGACGATGCTCGGCCGAAGGACGGCAGTCGGCATCGCCCGGCGGATCAGAATATTATATAGGCCCGTCGGATTAAACGGGATAAAAGGCCATAGATACGGCGTGTTCAGATTTTTGACATGGGCCAGATAAATGATCAGGCACGTCGTCACAATCATAAAGCCGGGTACACTGAAAAAACCGACCGCCAAAATCAGAATGATACGGACAATCTTATTAGCCAGTTGCAGTTCGTAACTCGGCGTCGCGAAGCCGCCGATCGCCGCCACCGACGTGTACAGAATGACCTCGGGAATGAATATACCGGCTTCGATGGCAATCTGGCCAATCAGCACGGCAGCGATCAGGCCGAGCGCAGTGGACAGCGATGTCGGCGTATGAATCGCCGCCATCCGCAACGATTCGATTCCGACTTCGGCAATCAGCACTTGGACAAGTAGCGGCAAATGATAATTATGGTTATTCGGTCCGATAAAATCAAGTCCCGGCGGAAGCAAATGTTCCTGTACGAGCAACAACCAGAGCGGAACAAGAAAGACCGAAGCAAGGATGCCGATAAACCGCACCCAGCGCAGCAGCGCGCCGGAAGCGGTCACCTGACGATACTCTTCGGCGTGCTGCACGTGGTGAAAAAAGGTTGTCGGCAAAATCATCACGCTGGGCGAAGTATCGGTAATCAGTATGGCATGTCCTTCCAGCAGATGAGCGGCCGCAACATCCGGTCGGCCCGTATAGCGGGTCAATGGAAAAGGATTCCAACCTTGTTTTAGGATGAACTCCTCAAGCGCGTTGTCGGCCATCGGAATGCCGTCGACGCAAATCGACTGTAATTCTTTACGAATGGTTTGTATCAAGCCCGGATTGACAACGTCCTTCAGGTAGCAAAGGCAGACATCCGTTTTCGA
>UQRJ01000319.1 GCA_900543345.1 uncultured Sporolactobacillus sp.
AAGCCTGTAGCGGACTTTCACCGCCAAGCTGTCGTCCATGCCGGGCGCACGCAAACGAAACGATCTGCCTGGATCATGGCAGACCGTTTTGTTTTTATGAAATGAAAAAATGAAAATAAGTATTTTTTCAGACAGAATGCTTTTTCCGTAAATCGCGAACCAACTTGGCCACATCGGCAACGGAATCAAGGATAAAATCAGCGCCAAGCGACTCAAACTCGCTACGGGCTTGTTTCCCGGACAATCCGGTGAGGACTGCCGCAAAAAGGCAGCCGATCTGGCGCGCGCAAAGCAGATCGGCCGGCGAGTCGCCGACAATCAACGTGTCGGCGCCATGGGCCAACTTATCTGGTTCGCGCACCGTTAGCGGCCTGATGTCGCTTTGCTTGCCATAATAGGCCAGCAGATAAGTAAATGGATGAGGTTTGGCAAGCGGTGCCGCGTTGTATGCCCGCTCGGCCGCCAGTACATCGTCGGCCGTAGCGATATGTTCGTCGTCGAGCAGCTCAAGCCAGTGCAGATAGGCAAACGGCCGATACGTTTCCAGATGCGGGCGGCCGGTCGCGATGCCGATGCGAATGCCGGCACTGCGCAGATTGCGAAACAACCGGCGGACGTGGTCGGGAGCAACCAGTGTGACCTCGTCATTCATGAAGCCCCTTTTTCCAGTCTGCACCGGCGGTTCGCCAGTGGCGGAAAGAACATTTTCATCGCCGACGTACCATTCCTGCGAGGCATGCTCGCCGACATGCCACAGTGTGCTTTTCGGATGAAAAGCGTACGTCCGGATGCCAAGCCGCCTGTCGGCAAGTGTATTGAGATAGCTGATGAGTTCCTGTTTGGTCGCATCGGTCGCGGAAAAATCCGTCAGAAAGCGGCTGAAATCGGGACGCTTGGGATAGGCTTTGAATATTGCTTTAAGTTGGCCCAGTGTATTTCGCCCGATTGACGTGCGGAGAAAAGCGGCCGCCTCCTTGCGCGGTTCATCGGGCAAACTGGCGATCAGATCAATCAGCTGCGCAGAGAAGGTAACATAAATCATATCCCAGTTCGCATTCATTCCCCGCGACTTCAGAAAGTGAAGGACTTTATCCTGTAAAAAAACCCGCTTGCGGATGTCGGTAATTTCTTCGTTGCTATATGACGTTTGAAAAGCGCCGTCTCCGCCTAATCCGAGATAGTTCCGACTCAGCAGTAGTTCGCGCACGGTGAGCGCGGAAGCATCAAAGTAGCGTTCTTCGCTTAGAAAAACACCGTCCACATCGAATAAAATCGTATTTAACATATTGTTTTCACTGATCCCCCCGCCTTGTTTCAGTGTACCATAATTTTGTAAACGGGCGCATTCATTTTTGCGAGAGGCCGCGACCGTCTTTGCCGATGACAATCCAGTTCTGTCCGTTGTTTTCCGTCAAATAAATATCGCCGCCGGCCGTGACGACCGATGCCTCTCTGGGGTGCCGCGGATTCTCGGCAATGCGCACAATCCGATCCCGTTCTACCGTATCAATTTCCAGGTTAATCGTTTTATGGTGTTCGGGCACGACATTGTAGAGCATTGTCTCGCTGCCGTCAACGGCAGCGAGCAAGCGGATCTGCCGATCAAATCCGAACGACACCGCGCTGACGGACCGCGCGCTTAAAAACGCATGAAAACTGCGGCCGCCGTCATTTGTGATATAGACACCCTTCGTCGTCGCGATGGCAAACACGCCTTCATGCTTTGGATCCGCGGCAATCATCCGTGGACGGCCGGCGATCCCGGACAGTTTGCGGGCAGTCCATTTTTTCCCGTTTTGCGGAAGTATTGAAACAGTTTGGTCGCCAAGAGCGTACAATGTCCGCGGATAATAGGCAACCGCCCACAGCATATGCGCGTTGCCGGGCGACGGAATCTGCCGCCTCGCCGGCGATCCATCCGCTTTCAGCCATTCCGCTTTACCCGAAGAATCAAGATGAAAATAACCTCCGGCCACCGGAAATACATTGCCGTTTTCAGGCAGCGTTTTTTCTTTTCTCCACTTGCCCTGTTCACGGACAGCGGCGCCCTTCGCGGAAGTAACGACCAACTGCCCGGTTCGCGTGTAGCCCGCTCCGGTCACCTTGCTGAACGTTACTCCCGCCCTGCCGCTTTCGGCATGGCGAACGGTCTGAATCAGCCAAATAGCCAGCACAACCAATAACAGGATGAGGACAATCTTCGCCACAAACAGCCAAAAAATCAGCTGAAAGCTCTTTTTATCCGATCCGTCCCGAGACTTTTCTGCGTTTTTTATCATCGACGACAACTCCGTTACCGTTTTCTCTGATGATTCCCTTTTCATTCTACCCGTCCGCCTCAGGCAGAATCAATAACGGCGCCTCGAAAATGTCGTCTGACTATATGCACCGAATAGGGAAAAAGCCGGCATAAACGCCCGGCTTTCCCCCATGTCTGCCTACTTTCCATCGAATAGGTCGAACAACCCGCCGGCAAGGCTCCCCTCGTCTTTGCGCCCGCCCGCCGGATTACCCGGCATAGCGCCGAAGACACGGCTGGCCAGGCGGCTGAACGGCAATGACTGGACGAATACTTTACCCGGTCCTGCCAGCGTCGCCAGAAAAAGCCCTTCACCGCCGAACAAAGCGGTTTTGACACCTTTGACCCATTCGATGCGATAATCAATGTCGCCTGTCATAGCGACGAGACAGCCGGTATCTACTCGGAGCCGTTCGTTTGCCGATAAATCAAGTGCCTTGATCGTTCCGCCGGCATGGACAAAGGCTAATCCGTCACCTTCGATCCGCTGCATAATAAATCCTTCGCCGCCGAAGAAACCCGTCCCCATTCGTTTTTGAAACTCAATACCGACCGAAACGCCCTTCGCCGCACAGAGAAACGCATCTTTCTGACAAATCATCCGCCCGCCGAGCAGGCTCAAATCAAGCGGCACGATTTTCCCCGGATACGGCGAGGCGAACGAGACATGCTTCTTTCCCGACGACTCATTGGTAAACGCGGTCATGAACAGACTTTCGCCCGTCAGCAACCGTTTGCCGGCACCGAAAAGTTTGCCAAGCAGTCTGTTGTCGCCGCCGCTTCCGTCACCGAAGATCGTTTCCATGCCGATCCCTTCGTCCATCATCATAAAACTGCCGGCCTCGGCAATCACCGTTTCGCCGGGATCGAGCTCGATCTCGACAAACTGCATCTCATTGCCTTCGATTTTATAATCAATATCGTGATTATTCACCTCCTGTCTCTTATACACATCTCCGAGCCCACGAGACCCTAAGA
>UQRJ01000320.1 GCA_900543345.1 uncultured Sporolactobacillus sp.
AGATGTCTTAGGGTCTCGTGGGCTCGGAGATGTGTATAAGAGACAGGATAAGCTCTCTCCGCTGCGCCCGCAGCATCTTCCGCCGCCCGGCCGAATGTTTCATGGACGTAAGCAGCGCTGCCGGGACCGTCTTCCAGCACAGAATAATAGTACGGACAATCGCCGACCGACGGCAGTCCGATTTGGACAAAGACCGGATCGTCCTGATTCAGGCGCAAATCATGAAATGCCTTCTCCGGATCGGATGTGTGCACGGTTTCCTTGATGTACTTGAATGTCGTATGCTGCCCTGCCGCTAGGCCTACTTCGATAGCGCGGCGGCAACCATTAATATGGTTCACAAAATGAATGAGATCGAGTAATTTCATATGACCCATCAGAAACTGAAATAACCAGGTGACATCTCTGCTTCCCAGCAGCTCCCGCTCCACCAGCCATTCGATAAAAGCTTTTTTTTGCGAGGCCGACACCATTTGTTCCATGCGATCATCCCCCTGCGGACGCTTGCCGCCCGATGCTTTTCTATTATTATCATTATTCTCCGCTTATCATTCGTCTTCCTGCTTGAGCCGCTCAACAAATTCCGCGAGATCCTGATCGTCCGGCTGCAGGTGTGAGGCTCTCTCCAGTAGCTTGAGACCCTCATGCATTTGCCCCATTTCTCGCCGGTATTCGCCATACTCACGCAAAAATTCCGGATTGTCCGCGAAAGTACGCTCGGCAATCGCATAATATTTTCCCGCCTCCGGCAATCGATCGGTTTGATGAAGTGCGGTCGCGGTAAACCAGATCAGCATCGGATCGTCCGGCTGTATGCCGCTTAGCAGATCGAGAATGCCTTGATAATCCCCTTGTTGTGCTTTTAACTCGACGAGACGCGTCAACGCCTCATCATTTTCCGGATCCTGTTCATGCCACTTGTTAAAATAAATTGCCGCTTTTTCCGGTTGATGACTTTTCACGGCCAACGTTCCGGCTTCCTGATAGAGGCGCGTGTTATATTCATCCTGCGCCAGACCGGCCTCAACAGTTTTCAACGCATTTTCCAGATCGCCCTCGTGTTCATACGCATGCGCCAGGACCGGATAGAGCGTACTGTAACCGGGATCCATATCCTTCAACTCCTCCAGCGTCCTGATCGCGGTTTCGAATTGTTTGAGACGAACGGCCGTGACCGCATAGCCGAATAATCCGTCCAGCGTCTTTTCTTGCTTCAGCCCTCTGCGATATGCCGACATCGCCTGCTCAAACTTGCCGCTCAGACTAAACGCTTCCGCCAGCTTCAACTCCACATGCTGATCCTTCAAGGCGGCGTTATTGCGCACCGCTTTTAGCCGATCAATCGCCTGTAGCGGTTTGCCGCTCGATAAGTACAGTTCGCCCAGCGCAAGTTGCAGTACCGGTTCGTTCGGCGATTTTTTCAACGCCGCGACCAGTTTGTGCTCGGCCACCTCGGTTAGCCCTTCCTGTTGATAGAGATCGGCGAGCATGACCTGAGCACTTAAGTAATTCTCATCCGCTTCGCCGATTCTCTGTAAGTAATTGATTGCCCGGTCTTCTTCTTTTTTATCGATCAACACATCCGAAAGCTGTAACAGTAACCCGCTATCATCAGGATATTTTTGAATTAATTGTTCATATAGTTGTTCCGCCTGTTCCAAATAGCCGTATTTCTGATAGATCTGTGCTGTATCGTACAGCAGATCATCATCTGCATAAGCGGCAATTTTGCTCAGCATGTCCAGTCCGCGGTCGGTCTGCCCTGTTTCAAGGCAGGCATCGGCCGTCTCTAAATTAAACGTCAAAAAGATCCCTCCCGTGAAACCGGATACGGGCGCCGTCGTCGCCGGACCCGCCACAGACATCCATTCTTACTTTTATATTAGCGGCAGTGTCCGCCGTCTGCAACTTAAAAAGCCCTGCTTTTTCGGCAAGGCTTTGCTTATTTTTTATTCGTTTCTTTTTTCGCTAATTGTCCGTCAACTGGTTCGGCCGCTCGGCGCGGCATCGCTGCGGCAAACGTGGCCGAGCAGGTGGGCTTCCAGTTCCTTCCGGACAGCTTCCACCGCTTCGGGACGCGTCGCTTCGTCAGACAGACGATCGGCGTAGTGCTCCACCCGGTCGACGATCGCACTGCCGACGATGAATCCGTCGGCATAAGGCGAAAGCTCTTCAACTTGTTCGGACGAAGAAATGCCGAACCCGACGGCAATCGGAATATTGGCCGCTTCTCCGGCGCGGTGCAGAAAAGAAAAAATATGCGGATGAAAATGCTGACGCACGCCGGTCACGCCGAGCGAAGACACGCAATAAAGAAATCCCTGCGCCGCGGCGCCGATTGCCCGCAATCGCCCGTCCGAAGTCGTCGGGGCGACGAGCGAAATCAAACGAACGTCGTGGGCACGGCATAACTTAGCCAGTCCGCGGCTCTCCTCGAACGGCAGATCCGGAACAAGTAAGCCGTCAATCTTATTCTCGGCCGCCTCACGAAAAAAGCGATCTGTCCCCAGCTGCAAGAGCGGATTACAATAAGTAAAAATAATCAACGGAACTTGCACGCCGCGTTGTCTGATCCGTCGGCCCATTTCCAGCGACCGACGCAGGTTCATCCCCCGCTTCAGTGCACGCTGCGAAGCCCGGCGGATCACCGGCCCGTCGGCCAGCGGGTCGGAATACGGGACACCGAGTTCAATCGCCGCCGCACCGGCGTTTTGCAGCATATATGCTAATTCGATCGTCGCTTCCTCCGTTGGGTCGCCCGCAGTAATAAAGGGGATAAACAGCATTTCTTTTCCTTTTTTCACGTATTGATCCATTCGATTCATCGCCCGTCCGCTCCTTTCCGCCGTTTCAGTACGTCCATCACGGTTTGTACGTCCTTATCGCCGCGGCCGGATAAACAGACGAGTACATCTTGCGTCGCAGTCATTTCGCGAGCCTTTTTCATAGCCAGGGCCAATCCGTGGGCCGATTCGATCGCCGGAAGAATGCCTTCCAATTTATTCAACGCCATCAGTGCGTCGATGGCCTCGCCATCGGTAACCGCTTCATAATGGGCGCGGCCCGTCTCTTTCAAATAGGCATGCTCCGGACCCACACCGGGATAATCGAGCCCGGCGGAAATCGAATACGGTGTGGTGACCATACCGTCCCGATCCTGCAATAGATAGGTCATCGCGCCGTGAATGACGCCGAGGCTCCCCTTCGTCAGTGTCGCCGCGTGCTGGCCGGTCTCCGTTCCCTTTCCGCCTGCCTCTGCACCAAACAGCTTG
>UQRJ01000321.1 GCA_900543345.1 uncultured Sporolactobacillus sp.
TCTACACAAGGCTATTCGTCGGCAGCGTCAGATGTGTATAAGAGACAGGACAAAATCAGCTTCAACAACTTGCGCTGCAGTTCTTTATCGCGCGCATCCGCCGTCTGTTCCTTTTTGGGAACGGCTTTGTAGCCCAGTTTTTTCACGCGCTCATAAATTGTGTTCGGATCGACAATACCGGGTTGATAGATTACGGTTCCCGTTTCCGTTGCCAGATTGACCTGGGCAGAGGCAATGCCGGGCAGCCGTTTCAGCCCCTTCTCAATCCGCGCCGCACAGGAAGCGCAACTCATGCCGAAAATATCGACATCGAGCCGCTGGGTTCGTACGCCGTAACCCAATTTCTCGATTTTGCGGACGATGTCTTCCGGTTTTGTCCCCTCGTCGTTATAGCTGACCCGCGCTTTCTCCAGTGCCAGATTAACATTCGCCTGAACACCGTCCATTCGGTTGAGCGACTTCTCAATCCGCGTCGAGCAAGACGCACAACTCATACCGGTGACGCCGAATTGGATGGTTTTTGTGCTCATCGATCTCATCTCCATGTACTGATGGCTTCGGAAAACGGCCGCAATTTTTTCTCAGCTATGTTTGTGAGCGGCTAAGCAATCACTTGAACTCTCTTTCCCCTCGCTCCAAACTTATAATACCCCCTAAGGGTATACATGTCAAATTTAACTGCTCGATCCCGTTTCGACCAGCGCATCTTTCGGCGATCTTCTTTAGTTTAATCGATAAATATGTAGATTCTGTGAGGGCATTATCCAGTAGTTAAACCTAAGGACCATTGAGGCGGTTTTTATCATTTACTCAAAGTAGCCATTTTACTCTCAGTCGATCGCCAGCAACGCTGCGCCGTCATGAAACGGTAAAAATAGCCGCTACAGATAAAAAATGCGAAAGCCAACCGGTCTGCCGTATGGCAGATACCGATCAGCCTTCGTGACTGTCCACCGATCGCAACTTCTTCTTTACAATGTAAAACAGATCTCGCGGCTCAGCTCGTTGATCATAATGTGACGACCGCGCCAATGCATTCAAACGGTCATCGTGAGCCTCATCATCAGCGGCTGTCACCAACTAAGGCCCGGCACCTTGATTAATGCCGACTCGCACCGCTAAAGAACGGACGACCCAGCGCGCCCTTGATCATTCCTCGCAGCAGCCGTCCGGCCCCGCTTGTTCAGGGCCCGTCTTCCCTGTTACCGCCTGCCGACGCGGCTGATGACGATGTGAAAATCGTCGTTTGCGTGAACATTGGGAATCAGCTGCAAGGTTGCCGATCGCTTCAGCGAAACAGCACTGCTTTTTCCGGACTTTAAATAGTGTGTCTCATTGATCTCGTTGTCGCTGACAAACGTCTGCACCATCAATTCCGCCTGTGGCGATCGACAAATGAACGCCACGTTGTAGTTGCCGGCCGGCAGTTCTTTGCCGGCTGTAAAGTTACCGTACTGATTTTTCAATGGATAGCGGTTGTTTTTAAATGTTAATTGGGTGAATCTGGCGGGCGTCAGTTTTATCCGCCCTTTTCCACCGAAGTTGACCGTTGTCTGCTCGTGGAAAAAATAATTGCGCAGCACTTGTCCCTGTTTCAGCCGACCGACATCCGTATCCACCGTCCCGCGCTCGATGCTCAGATCATAAAAACCTTCGGGGAAGCGCTTCGAGCCGACCGTTAAATCAGCCGGTGTCTCGATGGTCAGCGCTTTGGCCGGATTGCGATCCCGGGCATGATACCAGGACGGATGATCCTGCGCCGACCACCAGATGCCGTAGATCCGCCAGCCGACAAAGGCAAGCAATGCCGCCGCAATCAGCCAGAACAGTTTTTTCCGCCCGCTCATGCAATTCGTCCTTCGGCGATTTCCAAAATATCATCCGCTAAAATCGTTAAGTCCTCTGTCGAGTGGCTGGCAATGATGATCGTGGCGCCACGCGCTTTTTCCTCCAGCAAAATCTTGCGCACTTCCTTCACACCATCCGTATCGATCGCGTTGGTCGGCTCATCCAGCAAAATCAATTGCGGCTGCTCAAAGATGGCCTGGGCAATCGCCAAACGCTGTTTCATGCCGAGCGAATACTTTTTCACCGTCCGCCGGTCGTTGGGGTCCAGTCCCACCCGGCGCAACGCCGCGACAATATCGTCTTCCGAAGCCACTTTTTTAATCTTCGCCAGCAGCTGCAAATTCCGTTTGCCGGTATGCTCCGGCAGCAGATTGTTATTCTCGATCAACAGTCCGAGCCGATCGGGGAAATCCATGTCTTGATGTAATACTTTGCCGTCGATCGTGATCGTCCCGGCGTCCAGGTTGATCAAACCGGCGATCGCACGCAGCAACATCGTCTTGCCGGCGCCGTTCTTGCCGCGCAAGCCGTAGATCCTGCCGCCGGCGAACGTGGCCGACACATCCTCCAGAATCGGTTTACCCTTTATCTGCTTCGAAACATGCGCGAGTTTAATCAATGCTTCCGCCCCCCTCAGACGATATCTTTTTTGCCAATGAAAAATTTTATTAAAAACAGCAACACGATCATTGCCGCAAGCAGCACCCATCCGTAAGCGGCCTCGAAGCCGCGAATGCGTTGGTTCATCATCGCATTCGGGAAAAAGAGCCATGCCGCCGGCTGCCGATAGTTGACATCGACCAATGACAGCGAGACGATCATGTAGCCGTTGGTAAGTAAATAAGCGATCACCGGCTCCAAGCAGAGCATCAGTAAATAATGCAGCGTTACCAGGACGGCGAAACAAAGCAGCGACAGCAGCGCCCCCGGCAGCTGCGCACCGAGTTCTGTCGCGACAGCGCCGCGCTGCGGGTGCGTCGCCACCCAGAAAAGGCCGGTCGCGGCAATCGCCAAAGCGAAGATCAGCGTCTGCCCCAGCAACCGCCGCGCGTATAAGCCGAAAAAATACTGCTGCCGCGACGAACGCACCAGTCGCTGCAAATAGAAGCCGTGACTGCGTACCTTAACCTCATCAAAGCGATAGGCGGTGGTCAATGCCAGCGGCGCATACCACAACAGCAGCATACTGCCATTTGCGTCCGCCGGCAGTCCGCCGGAGAACAGATAGAGCAGGTGCGCGTTGGCCTGCGGGCCGGCCTGCGCCAGACTGTAGAGCGGGAACAGCATCAAGACGAGCAGCAGCGGAGCAAACCACGTTTGTCTGTTCATAAGTATTCTTCTTTCCCGCAAAACAGCAATCTTAGCAGCGACAGGCCGAACCCGCAG
>UQRJ01000322.1 GCA_900543345.1 uncultured Sporolactobacillus sp.
CGAGATGTCTTAGGGTCTCGTGGGCTCGGAGATGTGTATAAGAGACAGTTCCGGGACATTGCTGAGTTTTCGATGTTTGGCAAGGTACACCGTATGGTTGGTCGTATGGTAATGCAGCATCGGTATCTTGATCAGCGATTGCTGTTGCACCATTTTCTCGTCCTGCTGCCAGCGGCCGACACAAAAAAAATGCAGCCAATAATATTCGGTATCTTCATCGCAGGCACGGAAAGAAAAATGATGGTGATTAGGTAAAAACGCGAACATTTCCCGAGGTTTGACAATAAATTTCCGCTTTTCTTCAGCCAAAAACATGCGGCCCTTTTTCATAATAATAAGAATAAAAAACGGTAGATCATTTCGGTTCGGATGCCGCTCACCGGGTTTAAAATAGGCAACGCCGCCTTCAATAAAGACGGGCAGCGGAAGGCAAGACAATGAAAGATACAATGGTTTTGCTGGGCTCATGGCCAAGACTCCATGTGTGATATTTTATAATTAACTACTTATTATTTATATTTTCAATCGCTTTCATAAGCAGTATATTGAAAGCGAACGAACGGTGGCTGGATTGAGTCGCGGGGCGCCCGTTTTTTGTAAGCAAGCAAGTTGCCGCTTTTTTAGTTCCAGCTATTTTTAATGTAACAGATATTAAAAGCGCTCTCAATCTTTCACCGCCGTTTCCGCTGCAAATTGCTGCCCGAAGTGCCTGTTTACACATGACGATGGGGGGAAAAATAATATCATCGGCAATTGCTTCACGAACACATTTAAATATTGGGGAGGAAAAGTGATATGGATCAAAGCAACTCGGCTTTAGTAAGGGCCGCACACAAAGACAAACTTCCATTCCACCGCATTCTGGCTTACGCGAGCACGGATACAGCCGGAAATCTGCTGTATTGTACAGTCACGACGTTTGTTCTTTATTATTACACGGATGTGTTCGGTTTGTCCGTGGCGGCAGCCGGAACCATCCTTCTGGTTGCGCGCATTCTGGATGCATTCGATGCACCGATTTGGGGTTTTATTATTGACCATACACACACAAGATGGGGGCAGAACCGGCCTTACTGGCTATGGATCTCCATACCGTTTACGTTCTTTTTCGTTTTAATGTTCTGGTCGCCCAATCTTTCCGCAACCGGAAAATTCGTCTATGGTCTAATCACCTATCTGCTTTTGGGCATTTGCTACACCGGTGTCGGTACGCCGATCAGTTCCATTCTGCCTAATTTGAGTAATGATAAAGACACGCGGGTACGATTAAACTCTGTTCGGATGATCGGCGGGATGGCCGGATTTTTCGTCACCGCAACCTTTACGCTTTCACTAGTTTCCTTTTTCGGCAAGGGAAACGACGTGGCCGGATGGCGCATAACGGCTATTCTGTTTGCCGTCGTCGGACTGGCACTTCTGTTGT
This sequence comes from uncultured Sporolactobacillus sp., assembly GCA_900543345.1. Taxonomy (GTDB): domain Bacteria; phylum Bacillota; class Bacilli; order Bacillales; family Sporolactobacillaceae; genus Sporolactobacillus. The sequence goes on from UQRJ01000322.1 coordinate 1,424, forward strand.
TTGCCTTCGGCGATACTCGGGAAATTAATCAGGCCAGTGAGAAACCGCTGCCAATTAAGCAGAGTCTAAAAGCAGCCAAAAGCAACTGGCCGTGGGTCATTCTGGTCGTTTCCTTTGTCTTTTATTGGCTGGGCAATGCGTCGCGCACATCGGCACTAGTCTACTACACCCAATATAATTTAGGAAATAAAGAATTCGCTTCAGTCCTTAACGCCTTGATTTTGTTTCAGATTATCGGGATGATCGCTATACCTTTTGTTGTCAAATACATCTCTAAGACCCAGACTTTGATTGGCGGATTTTTACTGGCGGCACTCGGACAAATTTTCATCAGCTTTACCGGCCAGTCGGAAATCATGCTGGCCATTGCCTGGAGCCTTGCGTCGATTGGGACAGGCATTGCCGTATCGATGCCCTTTGCGATGTTAGCGGATACGGTTGATTTCGGCGAATGGAAAAATGGCATACGGGCGAGCGGATTTCTAACGGCAATCGGTAGTTCGTTTGCCATTAAAGTCGGACAGGGACTTGGCGGATGGGTCCCCGCACTGATCATGGGCAGTTTCGGATATAAAGCGGGAGCCGTCCAATCGGCGCAGACACTCGGCTCAATTAAATTTTGCATTAGCTGGCTGCCGGCAATCTTCTTTATTGTCGGTGCAATCATCACCTTCTTGTACACAAAATATGAAAAGCAGGAAGGCTCGATAAAAATAGAATTGAATAAACGCAGAGGTGTCATCGAAAAAGCATAATTAACAATCCGGGAGGGTACAATCATGAAAGGAAGCATAACGATCGATCCCGCCGATCAAATCGCGGCGATCGATAACCGAATTTACGGATCATTTATTGAACAGCTCGGACGCGCCGTCTATGAAGGCATTTATCAACCGGGTCATCCGAACGCCGATGACGATGGATTCAGAGAAGACGTGATTCACGCCGTCAAGCAATTGAAGGTCCCAATTATTCGTTATCCCGGCGGCAACTTTGTTTCGCAATACAACTGGGAAGACGGCATCGGGCCAAAAGCGCAGCGACCGACCCGGCTGGATCTCGCCTGGCAACGCATCGAGACTAACCAATTCGGCTTGCATGAATTTATGAAATGGGTCAGGACAGTCGATGCCGAAGCAAACATGGCCGTGAATCTCGGAACGCGGGGAATTGAAGACGCTGCTCATTTAGTCGAATACTGCAACTTCCCCCAGGGCACTTATTATAGCGATTTGCGACGGAGGAATGGACAACAAGAGCCATTCCGTATCCATACATGGTGCCTGGGCAATGAAATGGACGGGCCGTGGGAAATCGGGACCCAAACGGCTTATGAATACGGCCATTTAGCGAATGAAACAGCGAAGGCAATGAAGCGGGTCGACGAATCGATTGAACTTGTCGCCTGCGGCAGTTCATCATTAGATAATCCGACGTTCGGCGAATGGGAAAAAACAGTACTCGATCAATGCTACGAAAATGTCGATTATCTGTCCCTACACCGATATTACGGCTACTACAATGACGACGACCCGACAGAACTGGATAATTATCTGGGTAAAAATATTGACCTTAATCGGTTTATCAAGGGTGTCGTCGCTATTTGCGATGCTGTGAAGGCACGCAAGCGTACGAAAAAGGCCATCAATCTTTCGTTTGACGAGTGGAACGTTTGGTATCATTCCAATGATGCGGACGCCAAAACCAAGCATTGGCAGAAAGCGCCACATCTTCTGGAAGACATCTATAATTTTGAAGATGCTTTATTGGCTGTCTCTTATACACATCTGACGCTGCCGACGAA
>UQRJ01000323.1 GCA_900543345.1 uncultured Sporolactobacillus sp.
AGCAGAAGCAAGGCCAGCCCGATCCCGCCGAGCCAGCCTCCCGCACGAAGCAGCCGCTCGTCTTTCGTATCGCGAGCCAGCGGAACCAAAACAATCAGTGCCGAGACAAGATTAAACGCCGCATATCCGACGGCCGACACGAGCCAAGCTACGCCGCCGGCCGCCGTTTTTGCGGGTGCGGGCTGCAAACCGCCGTTAAAAAGAAGAATCAGTACGAAGGTAACGAGCGCCGGAACAACCAGTGAATTGATCCAGAGCAAGCCGCGTGTGCCGCGGACAAGAAAAAATAAACCGGTTACGAGAATGATTCCTATGCCAAGCGCGGGGGGACCGCCGAGTTGTTCGCGAAATACCGCCCCGGCTCCGGCAAGCATGACGCCGGTCATACCGAACATCATCAGAAAGATCAGGCATTGCAGAATGGTACCGATCCGATCGCCGAATAAGCGGGAAAGCAACTCGTTTGCCGAATAGGCCTCGATACGCCGGGCATAAACCATCGTCCGGCTGCCGACCGCCGCCATCAGTAGGCCGCCGATCATCGCGCCGAATGTTCCCGGCATGCCGTATTGGGTAAAAAACTGAATGATTTCTTTCCCCGAGGCAAACCCCGCACCGACAACGGTTCCGATAAAAACCGAAGCTATCTGCAGCACCGTAACCGTTTTTCTATACATCGTATCTGCCCCTCTCCGGCTCGATCCGCCCGATTCATTCTATGCCCGGCTCGTCCGCATCATGCCGGCTTTACCAGCGATACAAGCGATTCAACGGCAAAGAAAGGGGATATGATGACAGCCAAAGACAACCCAGCTCTTGCACGGCATTTTCATAGCCGGCGTCCGCCCGCTTTTTTGGGCAAACATCAGGCGGCCCGATACCGGCCCTTTAAGTGTAACGGACGATAGTTAAAAGAAGATCGCCTGCGGCGATCTTCTTTTACGCATGATTTAATCTACAACCTTCATTCCGAACTCGCATGTCCTTACAAATAAAGAGAGGAACGTCTTCCTCTCGCTTCGGCCTCATGTCAATAGACCCAACTGGTTCCAATAATAATCAATAAAATGAACAGAACCACCAGCAGCGCGAATCCTGAGTTTCTTCCGATACCTTCCGGAGCACCCATGCTCGTCACCTCCACATTGGTTTCATCTTCATCCTATGCAGTCGCCCGCCCGGCGTCCGCCCTTTTTTCTCCGAATTTCCGATGTATTCGTTTTTTCTGCTATGATAATAATGATAAACGTTTCCCCAGACAAATTGACTGAAGGAGAAAAGACAATGAAAAGTTTCCAACAATTACTGGACGACTATGCTGATCTGGCAGTGCACATTGGCCTGAACGTTCAGAAGGGGCAGGAAGTGGTGATTTTCGCGCCGACAGAATCGCCGCTGTTTGTTCGCCAAGCCGTCCGCAAGGCTTATGAGGCAGGAGCCGCCGATGTATTCGTCGAATGGTCAGATGAACCGATCACCCGGATCCGCTTCGAGTCGGCGCCGGACGCTTCGTTCGACCGTTTCCCGGCTTGGCGAGCACGCGCTTATGACGAATTGGCTGCCCGGAATGCTGCCTTTCTCTACGTTTATTCGCCGAACCCGGAATTACTGACAGGCATCGATCCCGAGCGAATCGCGCGTGCACAAAAATCTGCCGCCAGAGCCACAAAGCAGTTCATGGACGCCAAAATCGGCGCTAAAGTCAGCTGGACGATTGTTTCCGTACCGACGCTGGCCTGGGCAAATAAGGTTTTCAGCGATCTTCCGGAACAAGAGCGTGTCCCGGGACTCTGGAAACAGATTTTTTCGATTACACGTGCAGATCAGGCCGACCCCGGACAGGCCTGGCAGGATCATATCGATCAACTGAACGAAAAACTTGATTTTTTCAACACCAGACGTTTCAAGAAACTACACTACCGGGCTCCGGGTACCCAGCTGACCATCGAGCTTCCGCAAGAGCATCTATGGGTCGGCGGCGGAATGACCAATGCCAAGGGAACCTACTTTCTCCCGAATATTCCGACGGAGGAAATCTTCACCATGCCGCTGCGCAGCGGTGTGAACGGAACAGTCGCCGGCACGAAGCCACTGAACTATGCCGGCAATCTGATCGACAACTTTTCCCTGACATTCAAGGATGGGCGAATTGTTGATTACCGCGCAGGGCAGGGGCAGGCTACATTAAAAAAAATCATCGACACGGACAAAGGCTCGCACTATCTCGGCGAAGTCTCGCTCGTGCCGCATCATTCGCCAATCTCCGACACCCAACTTATTTTTTTCAACACATTGTTTGACGAGAACGCCTCCTGCCATTTGGCCATCGGTGCCTCTTATCCGTTCAACTACCGGGGCGGACGTAAAATGACAACGGCCGAATTGGAGAAAAAAGGCGCCAACAATAGTCTGACGCACGTCGACTTCATGGTCGGCTCCGGCAAACTTGATATTGAAGGTGAGCGTGCGGACAAGCGGCTCACCCCGATTTTCCGCCACGGCGAATGGGCATTCTGACCTTTACCGACGAAAAAAAGCCGCCAGGAATAAATCTTCCATAGCGACTCTTTTTTTGCTGACGGCTGCCCGAAAAAGGTCATCCGAATAGTGAAAAAATACTTCTTAAATAATGAACGTGATTTCAGAGCCGCCGGAAACGGCACCCTAATCTATGAAAAAATCAGTTTGGAGGCGGATCGGCCAATTCCGCCGGCTTCGCAGCGGTTACAGCTTATAATGCTCCATTGCTTCATGCATGAGCTGCGCCTGGCGGTCAAGATCGCCGGCCAGCTTATTCAGCTCTTCCATCGCTGCCGTCTGCTCCTGCACGGAGGCGCTGACTTCTTCGGTGCTGGCGGCCGTCTCCTCACTGGTGGCCGCAATCGACTGTGTGCCGCGGTTGATTTGGTCAATGTGAGTCTGTATCCGGCGAATGGCTTCGGCGATCGACCGAATATCCCTCACGTTGGATTCGATCGTCGTGCCGATCTGTTTAAATCCTCTCCCGGTTTCTTCAACCGCCGCTGTCTGCTCCCGCGTCATCTTGCTCGTCCGTTCGCACAATTCTACCGCTCGAGCGGTCTCTTCCGTCATTTGATGAATGGTTTCCGTGACTTCCTGCAACGAACGATTTGTCTGCTGGGCCAGTTTGCGGATCTCACTTGCCACAACGGCAAATCCTTTGCCCTCCTCACCGGCTGTCTCTTATACACATCTCCGA
>UQRJ01000324.1 GCA_900543345.1 uncultured Sporolactobacillus sp.
ATAAAAATAATCAACTCCCGAGATAATGGTGAGAATAACGGCAATCCACAACAGTATCCGGTCCAGCGGAAAGCCATCAAGTCCGAATGGAATATTATTGAAAAGGAATAAAATAATTGTCAGCATTTGAAAGAATGTCTTCCATTTCCCCAGTTTGCCGGCCGCAATAACCTCTCCTTCTGCCGCGGCAACCAGGCGCAGGCCGGTTACGGCGAATTCCCGGGCGAGAATAATAATCACCATCCAGGAAGCCATCCGGCCCATGCCGACAAAGGAAACAAAAGCGCTCATCACAAGTAATTTATCGGCCAGCGGATCGGAAAATTTGCCGAAATTCGTGATCAGATGCCTTTTTCGGGCAATTTGTCCGTCCAGCCGATCCGTGAGCGAAGCAATGATAAAAATAAAACCGGCGATCATTTGCGAAACGGGAAGCTGAAACGCACCCGCGCCGAGCGAGCCGAATTCCAGCGGGGCAAGTAAAAAAATCAGAAAAACGGGGATCATAATCATTCGGGACACAGTTAATTTATTCGCGATATTCACGACGAACTCCTCCTCGAACAGGAACTTTTTTTCGATGATGCGTCTTTGATTCACAGTTTCGACACATGCGGCAATTCACAAAAATGGAGCCGACTTAGCCGGCCGGCCCCATTTTTTTACGGATAACTCTATTTTACTTACTGAAATTGATCACAATATCCTGCACCGTGTTCTGCGATGGGAATGTAAACAGCTTACCGTTGATCCTGAGCTCCGTGTTTGGTACGCTGCCGAATTGGATGTCAAGCGACTGAACGCCGGATGCATCGTAGTGATACGACTTTTGCGACGAGGATACCATCCCCTGAGCAATTGTCTTTCCGGCTTTCGCATCTTTCAATTGATACCAGCCGCTTTGCCCTTTTTTCGACGAAATCTTGACATCGAACTTGCTTGTTCCGGTTAATGTATAAGTCGACGTCCGGCCCTCCGTCTTGTCCAGCTTCAATTTCTGCTTGTCGGGCGACGTCGTGCTTGAACTACTGCTGCCGGCCTGCGAAGACGAACTGTCCGACGCATGCGACGAACTGCTGCCGCTGTAAGCAATGGACGAACCGTTTTCATTGCTGCCGGCGGATGATCCAGCCTGGCGGCTCATCATTCCGGTGATCAGGATATAAGCCAACATCAAAACAATCAAAACGACAACCACAATAATTGCCGCATTGATTACGGACGACCAATTTCTGTGGCTGTCGGCCGTGCTTTTTTTCCCATGCAGCCGGGTGGTTCGCAATTGTTCACTCCCGTCCGGCGGCATTGTACGGATATCCGGCGCCTCTCTGTGTACCTCCGGCATTTCTGATGCAAATTGCGACGCGAGTTGGGAAAAATCTAAACCAACAGCCTCCGCATAGCTTTTTATGAACGCTCGTGAATAAAAGTGCCCGGGCAGCTTGTCGTAATCGCCGTTCTCAATAGCCTGCAGATAACGCTTTTGAATTTTTGTTTCTTCTTCAAGATCATCGAGCGTCAGCCCTTTCTTTTCACGGGCCGTTTTCAATGTCTGACCAAGTTCGCTCAAAAATAACACCTGCCAATATATGTTAAAAAATCAGCCCCTACCCGGTAATCGGAACAATCTCCATCACCTATTCTCCTGGCAACGTCGCACCTCATTTAAGTTCAGCCAAGCAAATCGGCCCAATCCGTCCCTCGCCTTCCTGACAATAAAGAAAGCGGAATAAAATTCACCACGATTGACCGGTTGTTTCACAGCACCCACCGATTTCGGATGCAGCGATACGGGGAATTCTGCGAACGTGAAGCCCAAAATTGGCACAAATGTTTTCCACCGATCGGCATGAAGTCGACCAATAATCGACTTCATGCCATTAACATGTCAACCTTCATGTCCGGGCAGCGCACAAAGTAACCGTCATGAATCGGGCTTCAGATCGCCTCCAGCCGTATTTGTTTTCCCTGAACAAACCGGAAACGCTTATCAAACAAGCATGCGATTTGACCGTGACGGGAAGGCCGGTAACGTTCTTCTTCGTCGCCGGATGCCATTGACCGTCGCGGTGGCGATGCCTGTAATTTCGGTCAAGTAAAGAAAATAGATCCCCCAGCTATACCGACCTGTTTTTATGTATTTCGCATTCAACGTGCGTACTCTCTATCGTCGCCGGCCGCGGGATGCTCATCTCCGCACCGTGCTGTCGGAATTTCTTTAAAAAATCGCTTTTCACTCTTTCAGGTTCCATTTTAATATTATCATAAACTGCGCTTTTTAACGATAAAAACCCGATGATTCATCAAAAAAGGAAGCAAACTTTCGACCGCTTCACGTTCTAGCAGTACCAAGCACCGTTGACCGAAAGAATTTGCCCGTTAATATAATCGGACGCATCGTTCATCAGGAACGCGATGGCGGAAGCAATCTCATCCGGTTTGGCCAGACGCCCGGCCGGAATCTCTTCCTTCACCGCTTCAATATCCGCAGCGGCGAAATTATCGGTCATCATCGGCGTCGCAACCGCACCGGGAGCCACGGCGTTGACGTTGATTCCGCTGGGCGCCGTTTCTTTGGCCAACGCTTTGACAAATGTATTCTGTCCGCCCTTGACCATCGAATACAAAACTTCCGTTGATGCGCCGGTCAATCCCCAGATCGAAGTGACAACAACAATTTTCCCTTCTTTTTTGCGGATCATCGGTACAATCAGACGCTGAATCAATTGAAATGGACTCGTCAGCTGTAACTGCAGCGAACGCCGAATCGCTGTGCCGGATACATTCTGAAACAGGCCGACATCGCTTTGTCCGCAGTTATAGACGATTCCCGCAACCGGCATTTTCAGTTGTTCCAGTAAATTTTCCGGGCCGTCCGCCGCAGCCAGGTCAGCTCCGGTCGGCATAAACAGTTGCTGCGGATAGTTTACTGCCAATTCCTGCGCCAGTTGATCGGCACGGTTCCGGTGTGAATAATAATGCAGATAAAGCGAATAACCGGCCGCTGCGAGCCGCCGGGCCGTTGCCCGACCGATGGCGCCGCTTGCCCCGGTAATCAGAATCGTTTTCATGATGCCCCCATCCTCATCGTCCGGATGCCTCATCGCCGGGTTTGGGGATCAGTACCGTCCGCGGTTTGCTGCCCTCATACGGTCCGACAATGTGGCGATCCTCCATCGCATCTGTCTCTTATACACATCTGACGCTGCCGAC
>UQRJ01000325.1 GCA_900543345.1 uncultured Sporolactobacillus sp.
GGGCTCGGAGATGTGTATAAGAGACAGGCCTTCATCAACCAGCTGCAGCAGTTTGTAAATAGAACTGAGCATCCCCGCCGGTTCGAAACCGCTGATGACACCGGGCATCTGAAAATCGTCAACGAGAAACTGATACGCATTGCCGCCAAGCACGATTGAGACGTGGCCGGGGAGCAAGAAACCGTTGATTTTCACTTTTTTCACCGTCAAAAGCGTCCGCAGCACCGGCCGGACCAATTTCGTTGACGTCCACATCGAAAAGTTTTGCAAATCTTTTTCCGCTGCCATTTGAATGGCGGCGGCAAGCACCGGTACCGTCGTTTCAAAACCGACACCGAGGAAAACAACCTGCATCTCCGGATTTTCTTCGGCAATGCGAACGGCATCAAGCGGTGAATAGACGACGCGGATATCCCGTCCTTCCGTTTTTGCATGCTGCAGGCTGCGTTTCGACCCAGGGACGCGCATCATATCGCCGAACGTACAAACGATACGATCGTCCGCCTCGGCCAGTTCAATCATCGCGTCGATCTGTTTCTGATCGGTGACACAGACCGGGCAACCCGGTCCCGAAATCATGTTCACGTGGCCCTTGAGAATCAATTTGATGCCGCTCTTGGCCAGCGCCATCGTATGCGATCCGCATACTTCCATGAATGCCGGTTCATTGCCAATTTTTTCCCGGCAGCGATCGGCAAGCCGAATCGTTTTTTGCGCCAGTTCCTTCGCGACGACCGGATCGGTCGGTTCAAATAACGTTTGCACGGGCCATCTTCTCCCACTCACTGATGCTCTGACGCGCAGACTCGCGGTCGATCACCGACATCCCCTGACCGGCATGAACAATGACATAATCGCCGATTTTCACATCCAGCACAAATAAAATGCCAACTTCCATTTTCGTTCCCATGACATCGACTAACGCACTATAACCTCTTTTTTCAATCACTTTTGCGGGTACACCGACACACATTAGTGATCATCCTCCCTCAATTCAATTATAAACGGCCGGCAATGGGCGTGACTGCCAGTTTTTGCGCAGCGACGGTCAGTTGGCCGAAACTCAGCCCGCCGTCGCCGCACGGCAGACGGTGATGCGTATAAACATGGAATCCCTCGTCGGTCAGTTTTTGGAAAATTTGTTTGGCCAGGTGAATGTTATTAAAACTTCCGCCCGAAAGCATCACGCGGCGTCCGAATTCCGGATAGCGAGCCGCACTGCGACGAACGAGACTGCAACAAGCTTCGACAACCGTCGCATGGAAGCGTGTGCTGATTTTGGAGACGGGCCGGCCGTTTAGCCGATCAGCGGCAATCGCCGCCAGTGCCGGCGTCATGTCGATTTCCTTTAATGCATCTCCCGTGATCATGAACGGATACGGCTCTGCGGCAACATTCGGCTCACAGCATTCGCTCAATCGGATTGCCGCCTCGCCGTCGTACGTCGATACCTCACACAAGCCGAGAATGGCGCTGACCGCATCGAACAACCGGCCGCATGTCCCTGCCTGCGGGCAGTTGACGCCCCGATTGATCATCTTGGCAATGATCGGCAGTGCGGATCGGTGATCGGAAAACAGTCGGCCGGCCAATGAAAATCCGCGATCACCGAGCAAGGTGATCAGCATCGCCGCCGCATTCCGCCACGGTTCAAGAACGGCCCGGTCGCTGCCCGGCAGCGGTGTATAGCGCAGATGGGCGAGGCGGCGAAAACCGGATGCATTGCCGTAGAGTAACTCAAAGCCCCACGTTTTTCCGTCGCTCCCGTATCCCGTCCCATCGAGAATCAGCCCGTAGCATGGAGCGGTAATGTTGTTATCCGCCATACAGGAAACCAGATGCGCATGATGATGCTGGACCTTCATCTGCCGGGTGCCCAGCTCATCGGCAATCGCCCGCGTGCTGTAAAGCGGATGAGCGTCCACGGCGACGGCCCGCAGGCGAATACCCGTCCAGGTCATCAGATGAGCCAGTGTCCGGCGATAATGGGCCCGGCTCTCTTCTGCGGACAGGTCACCGAGATGCGGTCCGACAAAAATCTGATTACCCCGGCCGATGGCAAACGTATTCTTCATCTGACTGCCGAGTGCGACGATGCCGTCAACCGGTGCCTGCGTTGCAATCGGATCGGGCACATAGCCGCGCGCCCGGCGGAGAAAGAAGGGAGCAGCGTCGTTAATGCGAACAACCGAGTCGTCGATTGCGTGCAAAATGCGGCGATTATGCGTTAAAATGCTGTCGGCAATCCCACGCAGATAGCTCAGCGCGTGGTCGTCTTCGCTGAGAATCGGCAAACCGGACGGATTGGCGCTCGTCATGACGAGACAGTCGTACGGACCGTCGTCAAACAGCAGGTGATGCAGCGGCGTGTACGGAAGCATCACGCCAACCGTACGAATGCCCGGCGCAACCGTTTCCGCCAAGTATCGCGAACAATCCGCCTTTTTCCTCAGTAGGACAATCGGTGCTTCCGGCGAGCGCAGCACCTTTTCCTCTTCCGTGGAGACAAAAACAAACTGGCGGGCGGTCCGCACATCGCGCACCATTACGGCAAGCGGTTTGGCCGGACGTCCTTTGCGTTTTCTCAGCGCGGCAACGGAGGCGGCGTTGGCCGCATCACAGGCCAGATGAAAGCCCCCGATACCCTTGACGGCAACAATGCCGCCACTTGCCAGCAATCGCACCGCATCGGCAAGCGCCTCCTCCCGTACGCCACGCACGGCTCCATCCATGTCAAGAAACGACAAGTGCGGGCCGCATGCGTCGCAGGCAATCGGTTGGGCGTGATAACGCCGATTGAATGGATCGCGATATTCCGCCGCGCATCGCCGACACATGGCAAAGTCTTTCATCGACGTATACGGACGATCGTACGGCAGCGCCTCGATGATCGTGTAGCGCGGACCGCACTGCGTGCAGTTGATGAACGGATAGCGGTAGCGAAAATTCGTCGGGTCGCGCATCTCGCGCAGACAATCATCGCAAACAGCCGAATCGACCGGAATAACCAGTGTCGATTTGCCGCCGCGATCGCTGGCAACAATACGAAAATCCGTTAGTCCGGACGTTTTCCGCGGTACCGCAGACAGTGCGTCGACTCGCGATAAGCGCGGTTTATCACTGCGCAATCGCCGCACACCCTCGTGTATCGCCGCCTCTTTGCCCTCCCAAACAATGCGCACACCGTCCATGCTGTCTCTTATACACATCTCC
>UQRJ01000326.1 GCA_900543345.1 uncultured Sporolactobacillus sp.
GACCAGAGCCACAATATGCCATCTACCCGCTAAAGGCATCAGCGGCTCATTTCTCGATCAGTGCCGACGCGCGTTTCCGCCAATCGTCGATTTCGCGACGATCGGCCCCGCTATCGGCCAGCCGGCGGATCAGCTCGTCGATATACGCTGCGACCCGCTGCTTTTGCTCGATCGACTCGGGCTTGAAATGAACGCGCAGCGGAACTTTTTTCACCTTGACGCCGGCTTTACGAAACAATTCCGCGGCATATAAGTCGTTTTTATAATCCTCGGCATAATAGACACTGCGGATGCCGGCCTGAATGATGGCTTTGCTGCATTGCAGACAAGGATAATGTGTCACATAGATTTCGGCGCCGTCGGTTGATTCGCCGAATTTCGCGCACTGGAGAATCGCATTCATTTCGGCGTGGATCGTCCGAACGCAATGGCCGTTCACGACATAACAACCCTCATCGAGGCAATGAACATCGCCTGAAATCGATCCGTTATAACCGCCGGCGATGATTCGCTTATCGCGGACAATCGTCGCGCCGACTACGAGACGCGTGCATGTACTGCGCGAAGCCAGAAGATGGCTCTGCGCCATAAAATATTGATCCCAGCTTATTCTTTCCATGAATCCATCTTTCCTTTCATTCGACTATTCATCTGTCATTGTACCAGAAGCGGATCCCGGTATTCGTGAACACCCGGGTAAAATTACCGGAGCCCACTTTGGCGGAATATTCAGTCCACTGTCGCCGCCGGGCGGATTTTCTCCAGCGACTTATCGCCGATCCCCGATACCTTCTTCAGATCGTCAACAGAACGAAACGGGCCGTTCTCCTCGCGATACTGAATAATTGCTTTGGCCTTGGCCGGCCCAATACCCGGCAAGTTCTGAAGTTCTTCCTCACCGGCCGTATTCACATGAACCGTCACCGAAGTCCCCGAATCTCCCCCGCTCTCCGGCTGTGTCGGTTCGGTAAACAGCGAAGCATGATCAGCTCTTTCCCCTTTTTCAGGAATATAAACGGCCATTTCGTCACTCAGCTTGCGTGCAAGATTGACCTGACCTTTGTCTGCTTTTTCCGTCAGGCCGCCGGCACGATTTATCGCATCGCTGACCCGGTCGCCCGGCTTCATTCGATAAATGCCCGGCTTCCGGACGGCTCCCTTCATATCGACGACGATTATCTTAGCTTCCTGCTTCGTCTCGCTGCTTGCCGCGGATTGCGCACCCGAGGCCGTTTTTTCTTGCTTAAAATAGCTTTCGGCGCGGACGGCGGCTGCCTGTTTTTGCGCGGTTCCATGCTGATAATACAAAAACGCAAGCAGCAAAGCGATAACCGCCGCCCCGGCGATGAACCATAACCGATACTTACGTCGGTATTTATCCATTTCTCGACATTCCCTTCAAATCCGCCCCGCACATAATCAGGCGCGGGCCGGCATAAAATGGCGGAAGGATAGTCAGCAGAACGAGGTGAACCTTCATGAGAATCGGCGTAATCGGCACCGGAGCCATCGGCGAGATGATTGTCGGTGCATTGCTCAGGAGCAAATCGGTACGCCCCAAAAATCTCAGCGTCTTCAACCGAACCGAATCAAAAGCACGAGTACTGGCGCAAAAATATCCGGGGCTGGCCGTCTGCCATGCTGCCGAAAACGTTGTCCGCCGAAGCGATATCGTTTTTCTTTGTGTCCGACCGGCGCAATTCCCGCCCCTGTTGCAAAACCTGCAGAGCACTTGGCAGCCGGAACAGCTGGCAATCTCCGTTACCAGCCCGATCCGTATCGATCAGCTGGAAACGGTCATTCCTTGCCATGTGGCCCGGGTCGTGCCCAGCTTGGTCAATCAAAGTCTTTCCGGCAGCACGCTGGTGACCTTCGGAACCACACTGAGCGACTTTCAGAAATTCAAATTATGGAATTTGCTCGGCAATTTTTCCCAACCGTTGGAGATCGACGAAGAGAAGATCCGTGCGGCCTCCGATTTGGCCAGCTGCGGCCCCGCCTTCCTGTCCTTCTGGTTGGAGCGCATGATCGCCGGGGCAACCCGCTCAACGGCCCTGAATACAAAAGAAGCCACAGAGCTTGTCACGCAAATGGTGATCGGTTTTGCCAAGCTGCTCGATGAAAAGACTTATACATTGTCTGAATTACGTGAAAAAGTAACCGTCAGGGGAGGCGTGACGGGCAGGGGGCTGGCTATATTGCAACAGGAAGACGCGAATCTGTTCACACGCCTTTTTGCGGAAACACAAAAAAAATTCAGGGAAGATCATCAGGCGTTGGATGGCTTTTTCGACAAAGGGGAATAACAGTCACTCCAAAACCGGCGACCCGCAACTACAACCTGTCATTATTTTTTTCGGCAGAATATCCGTTTTCTCCTGCATAAAAGAACAACAAAATTGTGACAAGACCAAAAAGCCGCTTTAAAGCGGCTTTTTTTCCAATGTATAAATGGGTGCGTCACCCCACAACTTTTCCAGTTGATAGTACTCGCGTTCATCTCTCCGAAAAACGTGGACGACAACGTCACCCAAATCAATGAGCACCCAGCGGGCCTGATGATAACCTTCCATTCTTTGAACGGACATACCGGCGGTTTCGGCGGCTTGTTTTACCGCCGTCGCAATCGCCTGTACCTGTTTTTCCGAATTGCCATGACAGATAATAAAATAATCGGTCATGATCGAAATATCCTTCATGTTCAGAATGACAAGATTCTGAGCTTTTTTATCATCAGCGGCTTCCGCTAAATAGTGAACCCATTTTTCACTGTTCATTCAGTCACCTCATTGGTATTTTTCCTCTTGGCAAAGTCATTATATGCTTCAAAAGTCAGCGGATAGACACGCTGCCGATTTTGTAATAAATAAATAATCGTCCGCTGCAACTCCAGAAAACAGGCTTCATTCAAGTCGGTTTCGGCGGCCCGGCGGACCTCGTCGATGGCCGGAATGTCGCGGCCCGGTTCGATATAGTCGGCCAGAAAAATAATTTTTTCCAGCAGACTCATCTGCGGCCGACCGGTCGTATGATAACGGATCGCATGCAAAATATCCGGATCAACGATGCCGAAAGTTTCCTCGACGTAGATCGCGCCTGCCGGTGAGTGCCACAATTTATCTGAATAATTCAGGCAGTCGTCGGGGTAATCCTGTCTCTTATACACATCTCCGAGCCCACGAGACCCTAAGACATCTC
>UQRJ01000327.1 GCA_900543345.1 uncultured Sporolactobacillus sp.
ATGGTGGTGTTTTATTCCTCCAACTGCCTGGCTAATTTGATTCTACAACTAGCCATTTACTTTTTCCCTATTTATTTTACAGATTTTTGCATCCTTAAAGCCACAATAAGTTACTACTGGAAACGTATGATTTCCCCATGACCACAATAAAATCGATACTCCGTTATAATCACTTGCAAAATATCTCCTGCTTTTGTCATATGAATTGGAAATTATAAACTTTGTGAGTGCATTCATTCAAAACCCTCCATCCATTTTTATTCATTATAACTTTCTATTTACATATTTTCGCATCGTTTTCAAAGACGTATGTGTCCAGTTTTTCTCGGTCCCCTTAGTCAGAGAGGGATTGCTCCGTTCTGAAACTGTGCGCCGTTAGGTATTCCGGACTAGCGGGCGGCCTGAATCCAATCGATTACGGATCGAGGCATTGGCGCTTGAAGCGACGGCGTAGCGGCCGATCGCTCCGTGGTGGGCACTGATTGACAGCTGGGTTTAACGCCCGTAAAATCGCTTATTCGCTGAAATTTTTTTTAAATATTATCATCATCCCAAAAAGCAATCTATCATTAAAAATTCAATCCAGAAATTAAAATTATATTCAATATGGTCTTTGCTTCATTTCCCTCCGTCGGCTTTCTTCATTCCGGCCCCCAGGCAAAATTCCCTTTAACTGCCGGATCAACATGTCCATTTCCTGATCGCTGCCAATAGAAATACGGAGGTAATTGGCAATCCGCTCCGGTTTTGTAAAATGGCGGACATAAATGCCAACACGGCGTAATTTTTCATACAGGACAGCCGCTGAAAACTCCGGGTGGGTGACAAACAGGAAATTACTGCTTGAATCCTGAAAGCGGAAGCCTAACCGATGGAATGCCGATTTGACTTTTTCTCTGGTTTCGATGATCTTGGCATTTGTTTTGTTAAAATAAGCCGCATCGTTGACGGCCGCCGCTCCGAGAATTTGCGTCAGCTGGTTCATGGTGTACGAATTAAAGGCGTTTCGTACCCGATTCAGATAGGAAATGAGAAGCGGGTTTCCCATGGCATAGCCAATCCGCAGGCCGGCCAGGGAACGGGACTTGGAAAAAGTCTGGACAATCAGCAGGTTATCATATTTTTTCAGCAGAGGCAGCGCGGAGATGCCGCCAAAATCGATGTAGGCCTCATCAACAATTACCACCACATCTTGATGACGGCTGATTAGATCCTCGATTTCCTCAAGCGCCATTAAAACACCGGTCGGAGCATTCGGGTTGGGAAAGATAATGCCGCCATTTTCAATCAAGTAATCTCGTTTGCGGATATGAAATTGCTCGTCTAATGGAATTTGTCGAAAGGGGATGTTGTATAGTTTCGCCCATACATCGTAAAAGGAGTAGGTAATATCAGGAAACAAGATCGGTTTTCCCGACTGAAAATATGTCATAAAGGCCATCGCCAGCACATCGTCCGAACCAACGCCCACAAAAATCTGGTTTTGCTGCAGGCCGTAAAAGTCGGCCAGTGCTTTGAGCAGGACGCGGGAATCCGGGTCCGGATACAACCGAAGTCTTTCCGTCCCGAATTGCTTTAATGCCTGGGTTACTTGCGGAGACGGCGGATAAGGGTTTTCGTTGGTATTCAGTTTCAGCATGCTGATCCCTTGCGGCTGTTCTCCCGGAACATACGGCTTTACGCAGCGGACATTCTGTTCCCACTGTTTCATCGCTTATCACCTTTCTTTTCCGATACGCATCAACAAAAAAGCACAGAGCAGCGCAGCCAGTGCCGAAAGCACTTGAGCAGCCAATCCTCCGGCATAGGCGCCGGCAAAGGTTGGGGGATGGCTTCCGATCAGAACAATCATTCCTGTCATGGCGACACCAATTGCTCCAAACAACTGCTGACCCGTTGTTAAGACGGCTGCACCGGCTCCTGCTTCATTTACAGGAAGATAACGCATGACCACTCCCGTAACGATCGGGAGCGTCGTTCCATTGCCAAATCCGAAAATCAGCAGTGAACCGAGAACAAAAGGCGTTACAACAGGTGGGCCGCCAATGACGCAAATCAGAGCCGCCGATAGACCGGCCGTTGTACAAGCCGTTCCAAGGATCAATGTTCGTTGTGATGTCATCTTCCTGATCATTTCCGATCCCATAGTAGAACCTATAATGAATCCAATCCCAATCGGCAGAAATGTTAATCCTGCTGACCACGAACTTAGTCGGCAAACATTCTGCAAATAGAGACCAAGCACAAAGAAGAAGGGTATAATCGCCAAATACAACATGATGTTTAAAATGACTCCAATCGTATATCCACGGTAGCGAAACAACTTAAACGGAATGAGAGGAATCTGTCCGGTCGCTTCCTTCCTAGATTGTTGGCATGAAAAAACTGCTAACACAGCTGCGCCGACAACCATAGAAAGGATTCCCCACGGTATCCACGGTATGCTCCTGTTGTCAAGTAACGGGATCAATACCAATGCACAACCAATGCTTGATAGCGCCACCCCTGCTAAATCCAGTTTTTCGAACTTATTCTCGTTATCTTTCGGAAGTGTCCGTCCACAGAAAAAAAAGCAATCAGACATATCGGTATATTCAATAAGAAAATAGGCCTCCACCCTAAACCGAACAGATCCCAGCTGGGAATCAAACCACCCAATAATTGACCACAGATTTGTCCCATGCCGATGGAAACCCCGAAGAGAGAAAGCGCTCGGACTCGTGCAGTTCCTTCAAAAGTAACACGGATCAGGGCCAGGACCTGGGGCACCATAACCGCACCGGAGATTCCCTGCAACAGACGTGCCACGACCAACTGCTCCGATGTCTGCGATATGCCACAGAGCGCAGATGTTATTGTAAACAGCAAAAGCCCTGTACGGTATATTTTTTGACGCCCGTATTTATCGCCGATCCGTCCACCTGTGATAAGGCCAAGCGCATACATAAGTGCATAACCACTGACGATTCCCTCCAATTCTGCTGCCGATGGCTGTAGAGCACGGCCAATTGAGGTTGCAGCAACATTTATCACAAACTGGTCGAAAATCGACAGAAAGGAACCGACAAGAACACAAGGTAGCATGAATAATGCTTGTTGTTCCTTGCTTTCTGATTGAAAAACATCATTCCTTGTTTCCATTTCTTTAACCTCTTATACTACTGTCTCTTATACACATCTGACGCTGCCGACGA
>UQRJ01000328.1 GCA_900543345.1 uncultured Sporolactobacillus sp.
CACAAGGCTATTCGTCGGCAGCGTCAGATGTGTATAAGAGACAGCTCCAAGATAAGCAGCAGAAAAAAGAAAAGCGGCGGCTGATTCGCTCCAATAAGCAGCTGGAAACGCAAATCGGCGAGCTGGAAAAACAAATCGGCCAAAGCGAGCAGTCGCTGCTGCGTCCCGACACCTATAACAATCCTCAGAAAGCGCGAGATATTCAGACGGAAATCGACAGCAGACGCAAGCAGCTCGACCGACTGATGGAGCAATGGTCGGATCTGCAGGAACGGCTGGAAGAATTACCGGATTAAGCGATTCAGGCAAACTTAGAACGCTTCGATCGGCAAATTTGGGTTACCGTTCAGAGACAAATCGGCACGCATGCCCTTTAAAAAACCGATCGTCCCCGCCGCTGCAATCATCGCCGCATTGTCCGTACAGAGCGAAAGCGGCGGAACGGTGAGTGGAATTCCTCTCGTTTTGGCCGCTCCGTCCATTGTCTCCCGCAGACAGCTGTTGGCCGACACGCCGCCCGCCAGGAGCAGCTGCGCTGCGTGATAACGCTCGGCTGCCATCATTGCCTTACTGACGAGTACGTCGGTCACACTCTCCTGAAAACCGGCCGCGATATCCGCCGGGCGCAGCGCATGCCCCCGTTGTTTCTCATTATGCACGTCATTGATTACCGCCGATTTTAAACCGCTGAAACTAAAGTCAAGCGAACCTTCCTCCAGCCAGGCACGCGGAAAATGAATTGGCCGTTTCCCCTTTTTCGCCAATCGGTCGATTTCCGGTCCGCCCGGATAAGGAAGCCCGAGCGTCCGGGCGACCTTGTCGAATGCTTCGCCGGCCGCATCATCCCGCGTCGTGCCGACGACCCGATACGATCCGTGTTCTTTCATGTAGACCAATTCCGTATGGCCGCCTGAAACGACCAGGGCGATCAGCGGAAACGTCAGTTCGCGAATAAAGCGATTCGCGTAAATATGCCCGGTAATGTGATGAACGGGGACCAGCGGAATATCATGGGCAAAAGCAAGCGCCTTCGCGCCGTTTACTCCGACCAGCAGCGCACCGATCAACCCAGGTCCCTGCGTCACCGCTACCGCGTCAAGATCGCTCCAGCCGACTTCGGCTTTTTTCATGGCCTCTTCGCAGACCAGCGTGATCTGCTCCACATGATGCCGAGACGCTACTTCGGGCACGACACCCCCGAAACGGCGGTGAATATCGATCTGCGACGCGACAATATTGGAACGGATGATCCGTCCGTTTTCAACCACCGCCGCCGCCGTTTCGTCGCAACTTGTTTCAATGCCGAGAATCAGCGTTTTTCGATTCAAATCAATACTCATAATTTCACCCACATGACTAGTGCATCTTCCCCGTTATTAGTATAGTAATTTTTCCGAATGCCGCCGATTCGAAACCCGAGCTTACGATACAGACTCTTAGCAATATCATTGCCCGCCCGAACTTCCAGTGTCACAGACCAGCATCCCCGCGACTGGGCGAAATTCAGAACATGACGAAGCAGCGTCTCGCCGATTTTCCGCCCGCGGAAGTCGGCAAGCACGGCAAGGTTAGTAATATGCGCCTCATCGATAATCACCCAGCTGCCGCAATAACCGATAATGCGTCCGCCATATACAGCGACAAAATAAAACGCAAAGTGATTATTAGCCAACTCGCCCTCAAACGCATGACGCGACCACGGCACCTCAAAAGCGCTGTGCTCGACGATCATCACTTGATCCAGATCTGCATACGTCATCTGGCGGATCACGACGGTCTCCTGCCCTGTCATACTCATCGCTCCTGTTTGGCCAGCCAGTTTGCTTCGGCCTCGGCAAGGCGGAGATAGGTGGGCAAAAAGTGATGAATATCCGTCTCCGGTTTCCGCCGCGCGGCCAGAGCAGCCAGTTCTGCCGCCCGCGGGATATTTTGCGCACCGCATCCGATGATGGCGCCATCCAGCGATGATTTGAGCCGCTGCGCCCATTGAGTCAGATCATTGCTGAGAAACAGCACGGGTCGATGCACTTCGGCCAGTTCGGACAGCCAGTCCTCCACTGGGATGATCCGGTCGGGAGCAATCTGCTGAATGTCGCTTCCCCGGTTCGCGTACACTCCCGCAAACACCCGCCCGCGACGAGCATCGAAAAACGGCGCGATCAGTCCATCGAAATAGCGGGCATTCTGCGCAACGATCTCCAGGCTTGAGACACCGACAAGTTCTTTTTGCAGCGACCAGGCCATCATTTTAGCTACCGTGACGCCGATCCGTAGACCGGTATAAGATCCCGGCCCGCGTGCAACGGCAAAGCGATCAATATCGCCGGGCTTCAGCCCCGCACTCGCTAGCACTTGCCGGATAGCCGGCATCAACCGCTCCGAATGATTTTTCTTATTGTTGGTCGTCAACTCGGCAAGCAGACGTCCGTCTGTCATAACGGCAACGCCCATCACTAAATTAGATGAGTCAATCGCAAGTATGTTCATCAACCATAATCTCCTTGCATAATTGCTTGGAACGTTCGCCCATCGCGGCCAGCGCTACTTTCCGCGAGTGGTCGTCGATGCGCTCGATCCGCATGGTCAGCCGATCATCGGGGAGCCACGACGGAATATTTTCTCCCCATTCAATGACCGTCACGCCGTTTCGATCAAAATAATCTTCAAGACCGACATCCTCTTCATCGCTGATTCGGTAAACATCCATATGAAAAAGCGGCAACCGGCCGCTCCGGTATTCTTTAACGATTGTAAATGTCGGACTGTTGACCATTTCTTTCACACCGAGACCTTTTGCCAGTCCCTTTGTAAAAACTGTTTTTCCGGCCCCAAGATCGCCTGAGAGAACCAGCACATCCCCCGGCCTCAGTTTGCCGGCCGTCCTCGCCGCAAAATCCATCGTTTCAGCAGGCGAATGAAAAATCAGCGAATGCATTCGCTGTCACCTTCCTACACTTATCTTATCGAACGGATTGTCGTCCGCATGCCGGATAGGTTAAGTGTACCATACCGAGGAAACAATTTCTTTTTTCAATCTCCCCTCACATCATCGAATGCGCCAGTTTAAATGTGTTCATCACACTCTTCTGGAAAGCGCTTACGACCATTGTGATGAACTCCGTCCCCATCCCCCATATAATCAAAGGCGTAAAGCTGTCTCTTATACACATCTGACGCTGCCGAC
>UQRJ01000329.1 GCA_900543345.1 uncultured Sporolactobacillus sp.
TCGTGGGCTCGGAGATGTGTATAAGAGACAGTGATTGAATCGAATCGATTCGATCGATAGCCGTCTTCGAATAAGGACTGACATCAAAGACAACGTTCAGCTTCGTGATTTTCCGATCTTTTGCCATATAGTTGTCGAGTGCCTGCCGATAGGACGAATTGTCCAGCGCCTGCTTAGGAATATAGAAGCCGCTCAATTCACCGCTATTATTAGAAATTTCTTTGACGAATTTATTCGTCTCATCCAAACCACCGGAAATCTTGTTGAGCCCGTTGGCCGATGCACCGAGTCCATTAGTGAGCTTATCCATTTGGCCGCCCAGTCCGGAAAAACCATTTTGGAATCGTTTCTGTCCGCTGATGAGTTGATCAAAACCACCGGTCAATTTCGGAACGTTCTGCGTTGTCTGCTTCAGTCCATTGCTAAGCCGATCGATGCCAACGATGATTTTTTCCAAGCCGGCATTGTATTGTTGCTGCCCGGCAACCAGCCGCGCAAAACCATCGTTCGCCGCTTTCATTTGGCTGCTGACGGTCTTGAGCCCCGTATCCATTTGCCCCATTGCTGCCAGGACGCCGGGCTGCCCGCTCTTTCTGTTCAAAATCTGCTGCAAGCCGTCCTCCGATCCTTTCAACGCACCGATCGCCTGCTGATAGGACGCTTCTTGGGCGACCGCAGGATTGGTTTTCGCCAATTGCTCAAGTGAGGCAAGGGAAGCGGACAAGCCTCGATCGATGGTCTTGAGCTGCTGCACGCCGGCGTATAAGCGGTGATAGTTGGTACTCATCTGATTCAGGCCACCCTGCAGTTGTCGATAGCCGTTTAACAATTTTTGCTGACTCTGTTGTAACGTGACGGCACTCGTCTTTAATTTCTGCAAGCCGCTAAGGATGTCTTGCGAGTTAGCATTGCCACTGTCCATCGCCCGTTGGATTTTTTCCAAACCAGTCTGCAACCTGACAACACCGTTTTTCAATGATTCGGTACCGGTCACCAGTTGATCGATGCCGCCGGTCGCCTTCTCCAGCTGCGGCTGCGATTTCTGCAGCTGGTCGTGAGCCGCATTTAAACCGGAGGCAATTTTCTGGACTCCGTTGTTCGTTTGATCCAATCCGTCACCCAGCGATTGAGTCTGACTGGGTACGAGAAAAGCTTTAATTTGTTTACCTTCTGGTTCAGTGGCGCTGAGTACGGATTTCACGTGATCAATTTTTTTCACATTTTGTGTAATCGCCTGGATTGTTCCCAAATATTTCTGCTGATTCATATTCTCGTCGTTCTTCAGCACAATGGTCGTCGGCATTGAATTGCCAGGGTTAAAGTTGTCGGCAATTAGATTAAAGCCCCTGACCGAATCATATTTATCGCTCATTTCGCCCACCGAATCAAACGAACGCGTTCCATTATGAGCAAGAAAAAATGGAACCAGCACGACAGCGACAAGCAGTAGCGCTATGTACGGCCGTCGCCAGGAAAAGGCACCCATCTTTCCCCAAACATGATTCTCGCCGTGGACGATGCGTTTATTGAGCGGCCAGAAAAGATTTTTGCCCAGCAGGGACATTAGAATCGGCACGACGGTGACTAGCGACAAGCACAAAAAAGCCACGCCGACAGCTACGCCAACAGCCGATTGATAGACGTTAAACTGCGAAAAGCCGATCGTAGCAAAACCGATAAAGACAGTCAGCGCGCTGAAGAATACCGTTCGACCGCCATGTTTGAGGGTCTCGATCACCGCCGCGTCAATTGTCTCATGGCGAGGGATTTCCTCTTTAAACCGGTTCATCAGCAAAATGCAATAATCGGTGCCGATGCCGAAGAGAACGGCAACCAGAAAAGATTGCGTGAATGTCGATATCGGAAAATGAACCCATTTGGCCAGAAAAGCAACGACTGCTTGCGACGCCATAAATGACAGGCCAACAGCAAGTAATGGAATCAGCGGCGCAACCAGCGAGCGGAACACAATCAGCAGAATCGCCAAGATAATGATGACGGTTAAAAATTCCATTCGATGCACGCCATCCATCGAGCTCTTCACCATATCATTGTTGATCATCCAGTCACTCGTGTAGTGATGCTCGACCGCCACATTTTTCAGGGCCTCCTGGAGTTTCCGGGTAATCGCCGTTTGATCCTCTTTCTTAACATCTAGCGTGAGGCTGACGAGCAGCGTCTCATTGTTGGCCGAGATCATTTGCTTTTTTAATCGCGGCTCGCTGAGCGGGTCAATCATGTCGGTGATTTTCAATTCCGTTCGACGATTTTTTAACGAGTGAATGCCCTTTTTGATTTCCTGTTTATCCTTTGCCGTTAAGCCGCCTTTATCATAAAAGACAAGGGCAACAGAGGAGCTGTCCCGATGTCCCTTCTGCTCTTGCCATTGATCAAGCAACTTTTGCGCCTTCGCAGATGTATACGAATTCGGAACTTCCGCCGTCCCCTGGTTACGGACTAATTGAGAAAAATTCGGTTGCGCCGCAACCAACACGCCGATCACCGCAACCCAAGCGATAAGAATCCACCATTTTGCCTTTAAAATAAATTTCATTCTTCTATTCCTTTCGCCAGCAATTTTTCGTTAAACAGTTGATCTATTTTTTGATTCAGACTTAACAACCGTTCGATATCTGTTTCTGAAAAGACCTGCATGATTTCTTTGACTAATGCGTTAATTTTTTGATGGCAATCTTCATATAATTGTTTGCCCTTATCAGAGAGGAGCAGATAAATTTTTCGCCGATCGGTTTCCGGTTGTTTGCGAAAAATGAGTCCTTTATTTTCCATCCGGCGAATTAAAATACTGATCGTACTTTTATTCACAAACAGTACGCGAGCTACATCGCCCGAAGTTACTCTTTTTTTATTGTAGATATAGCGAAGCGCATAGAATTGTTCATAGGTGAGCTGATCTAAAAGCTCACTGGTAATCAACATTTTTCCTTTTTTATGGATGTTGTAATCCAATTCGATATATTGTTCGGTATTGTTGTCCTGTCTCTTATACACATCTCCGAGCCCACGAGACCCTAAGACATCTCG
>UQRJ01000330.1 GCA_900543345.1 uncultured Sporolactobacillus sp.
CGTCGGCAGCGTCAGATGTGTATAAGAGACAGCTTTCAATCGATGCTCGGTCAAGATCGGCAGGCGGTTTCCCGGTTGATTCTGACTGCATCGGGAGGAATTTTCCGCAACCGGTCGCGTGACGAATTGAAGAATGTAACGGTTGCCGAGGCGGTGCGGCATCCGAACTGGTCGATGGGCGCGAAGATCACGGTTGATTCGTCAACAATGATGAACAAAGGGTTGGAAGTGATTGAATCGCATTGGCTGTTCGGGATGCCGTATGATCGGATCGACATTGTTCTTCACCGAGAAAGCATTGTTCACTCACTCGTTGAATATGCTGATCATAGTCAGATTGCTCAATTAGGCCTGCCGAGTATGCTCGTGCCGATTCAATTTGCGCTAACGTATCCCTCCAGACTTGAACTCAAACAGACAAAAAGGTTAAACTTAGAAGAAATAGGGACGCTGCATTTTCAAAAATTGGACGAACAGCGCTATCCGGCGGTCACGCTTGCCTATGAAGCGGGCAAAGAGGGTGGCACGATGCCGACCGTTCTTAATGCAGCAAATGAGACAGCGGTTGAGTTGTTCTTTGAACATCAGATTCACTTTCTTGATATCGAACCGCTGGTCCGGCGGGCGATGGATGCCCATCGGACGATCGACAACCCCGGACTTGAGGCAATCGAAGCGACCGATAGCAGAACGCGGGCCTATGTGAGATCCTTAATTGATTGATAACAAAAGCGGGGGGTGAACGGCTTGGAAACCTTGATTATTGTGGTCCTCATTTTCGGCTTGTTAGTGTCGATTCACGAATTCGGCCACTTGGTCGTGGCTAAAAAAAGCGGTATTTTATGCCGCGAGTTCGCCATTGGTTTCGGGCCGAAACTATTCGCTTGGAAAAGAAATGAGACCGTATATACGTTGCGCCTGCTTCCGATTGGCGGCTATGTACGAATGGCCGGGGAAGATCCGGAGATTCTGGAGATTAAAGCCGGTCAAACGGTCGGTCTCTATTTCGGAGACGGCGGGAAGGTGAAGCGGATAACGGTCGACCATGCCGAAAAGTACCCCGATGCCCGGTTCATCACCGTCGAAAAGTGCGATTTAGAGAAAAGTCTCTATATTTCTGGCTATGAGGAAGAGGATGGCCCGCTGAAGGTCTACAATCTGGACCGGCAGGCGACCTATGTCACTGACTATCAGGATTATCAGATTGCTCCGCTTGATCGGCAATTTGCCTCCCAGTCGCTTCCTAAGCGCTTTCTGACGATTTTTGCCGGGCCGTTTATGAATCTTGTGCTGGCTGTCGTGGTTTTTATCATCTTCTATGGCATTCAGGGTGTTCCATCCGACGCACCGCAAATGGGACAATTACTTAACGGTTATCCGGCGAAGGAAGCGGGCCTTCAAGCCGGCGATCGGGTTGTATCGATCAACGGCCGGAAAATTTCCAGTTGGAACCAGATGGTTTCGTATATCCAGAAGCATCCGAAGCAGAAGTTGACGTTTACGATTAACCGCGGAGGGAAAGTGCGCAATCTCGACCTGGTGACCGACCAGCGCAAGGCGACGAGCGGCAAGGCGGAAGGTGTAATCGGCGTTTATCAGCCGACGAGACGTTCACTTGCCGATTCGCTGGCGGCCGGCGTCAAGCAAACGGGTTACTGGATCGGTATGGAGCTTAAAGGCCTCGAAGGAATGGTGACGGGTAAGTTCAGTCTTGACGACCTGGCCGGGCCGGCACGAATGTACGATATCACCGGTCAAGTCGTTGCCCAAGGGTTAGTCTTCGTCCTCAACTGGACGGCTTTTCTGAGTGTAAACCTAGCCGTTATCAACTTGTTGCCGCTTCCGGCTCTTGATGGCGGGCGGCTGTTGTTCTTGATCATCGAGGCAATTCGCGGCAAGCCGGTTGAACCGCAAAAGGAAGCTTTGGTTCATTTTATCGGTTTTGCTTTTTTGATGTTGCTGATGTTACTGGTGACGTGGAACGATTTGCAGATGATTTTCACGCGCTGAACCGGCAGCGCGTTTTTCATATTTTAATACATAGGCGGGTGCTCATTTCATGAAACAAAGCCAGATGTTTATTCCGACACTAAAGGAAATTCCGGCCGATGCGGAGTCGGCCAGCCATCAGCTGCTGCTGCGCGGCGGTTTTATCCGTCAGAACGCGGCCGGGGTCTATACGTATCTGCCGCTCGGCTATAAGGTCGTCAAAAAAATCGAAACGATCATCCGCGAGGAGATGAATCGGACGGGCGCGCAGGAGCTGCTGATGCCGGCGCTGCAACCGGCGGAATTGTGGCACGAATCAGGCCGATGGGATGTCTACGGTCCGGAGCTGATGCGGCTAAAAGATCGTCACGGCCGCGACTTCGCCCTCGGGCCAACCGGTGAAGAGCTGATTACCAGCCTGGTTCGCGACTATCTAAATAGTTATAAAAAATTGCCGATGACTGTCTATCAGATTCAGACGAAGTTCCGCGATGAGAAGCGGCCGCGTTTCGGACTGCTGCGCGGCCGGGAATTCATCATGAAAGACGCCTATTCCTTTCACGATTCGCAAGCGAGTCTCGACGAAGCGTACCAGGTCATTCTGGCGGCTTACAAACGGATTTTTACACGTTGCGGTTTGAAATTCCGTGCCGTGCTGGCCGATTCAGGAGCGATCGGCGGCAAAGATACGTTTGAATTTCAGGCGCTGGCCGATATTGGCGAAGATACGATTGCTTACTCGGATGGCTCGGAGTATGCGGCCAATCTGGAAATGGCACCGGCGATCGAGCAGCGTAAAACGGTGGCGGGCGGCGATCGTCCGCTTGCAAAACAGGCGGGAAAAGTCGCTGTTGCCGCGACGCAGCGGCTCGGTGCCACTTGGTTCCGGACACAGGCGGAAACGGCGGTCGTCTATACGGCAGCCGGTGATGAGGTAAATGAAGTTAAAGTCCGCACTTTGCTTGGCGCCGATCGGGTTGAGTTGCTGGACGGTCCGGCAGCGAATCCGCTGCAGTTGAAAGAAGGCGTCCGCGTGCTCGCTGA
>UQRJ01000331.1 GCA_900543345.1 uncultured Sporolactobacillus sp.
ACGAGATGTCTTAGGGTCTCGTGGGCTCGGAGATGTGTATAAGAGACAGCGAATAATGGTGCCGGTAGTTTCGGCGGATGCCTGTGATTGCTGCGACAGATGCTTCACGATTTTTGCGCCATTTATCGATGTGTCGCTCATCCGGCCGGCACCGTCCAGCATATTCTTACTCTGATCATCCATTTTCCTAGCCGCTTCGGCCAGCGAATTTACCGAGGCTTGAGCTTTATCCAGAGAAGACGACTGATCGGACGCTCCGGAGGCAATCTGAGTCACCGTTGCGCTGATTTCATTTGCCGACGCCACATTTTCCTCGGCGCTCGCAACAAGCGACTGCGAGGCCGCAGCCACTTTTTCGGCAACGCTACTTAATTTCCCGAACGATTCGCGATTAGCCTTAGCCATCTCGTTCAAGCTTCGAGCCAGATCGGCCAGTTCATCATGGCCTGTCACCGGAATTAACACACGCAAATTGCCGTTTTCTACTTTCTTCGCCGCTCTTTTAATCCGATTGAGACGATAAACCATTTTTCTGATCAGATAGTGGATGACCAAAATGGTACTGAGGAGCATCAACACAAAACCAATAATCGAGGGTAACGCAATCAGATGAGCCTGCCCGGCTATTTCACTTTCGTCGATAATACCGACCAGTATCCAGCCGGTTGTTTTGTTCCGTTCATAAAAAATATGTTTTTCCTTACCGCCGATTTTTGCATATAGACTCCCCGAACTCCCGCTCAGGCGTTTATAAAAACGGGTTCCGGCAATGCCTTTCAAGCCGCCGTCTCTGCCGGCAATCGTATGCCCATTTTTGTCCAACAGAACGGCATAGCCGTTCCTACCAAATTTTATATCATTAACCTGACGAACGAGGGACTGAATTGTTAAATCTATCTTAACAACGCCTTTAACCTGTTTATTATCCATGACCGCCTGAGTGATGCTGACGACTGGTTGCTTCGTCACACTATCGACATACGGATCGGTCCAGGCGACTTCGCCTGCGTTTGCTGCACCGGAACGATACCATGAATCTTTCGTCGGATCGTAACCCGCGCCAAAAAAATACAATGGCGCGCGAATGATCGTTTTATCGGCCGCTCCGTAAGTCAAAGCCTGATACTTCGTATTTGCGTCAAGGACATTTTGAAAAGACTGAGCAATCCAATTTTTGTTTTTTTCCGGATGTTTCAGCATCGTACTGCCGCTGAACTGACCGACAACGGACTGGGCATCTTCAAAAAACGTATCAAAGCTCTTGTCAGTTGCATTAAGTTCGGCGAGCGAAGTCTCAGCCAGCCGATCACGCGTCATTTTCGATCCGACCAGATAACTGGCGGCACCCGCAATCACTCCGACCAAAATCACGATAATGGCAAAGGGAATGAGCAACTGACCGGTAATTCCGACATTCGCAAGCAACTGTTTCGGCCGGACTCTATTAAAAAATGAATCGTGATTTTTGGCTGAGAAAACCGTTCGATTAACATGCCCCTTCTCTTTCCCTAATGCACGCGCCAATTTCACCGTATTTTTCTGCTGGTCTTCCGTCCCCTTTTTTTCATCCATTATCTGTCCTGCCCCTTTACTGAATGATGTCTCTCTCTGTGTTCAATCACTTTATCTTATAATGCTGCATGGTGTCGCGCAGATCGGACGCCTGCTTCTCCAGACCAGACGCAATGTGGGAAAGTTGTTCCATCCCGGCCGTCTGTTCTTCAACCGAAGCCGTCACTTCCTCGGTACCCGATGCGGTTTGCTCACTGATCTCTGCCATATGATCAAGGTGTTGTTTGATCTTTTTATTTTCCTCCGCCATCTTTTGTACCGCAGTGGCAATATGAGCAATGTGCTCTTGATTTTCGGCGACCGCTTTCGCGACTTTCTGCGCGTTCGTCTCGATATCCGACACGACAACAAACTGATCTTCCAGTACTCTGCTCGTGTTGCCGGCAAACGAGACTGTCTTCTTCGTATCGCTGCGGATTCCGTTCATCAGTTCCGACATCTCATCCAATGCCCGGTTGGTCTGATTCGACAGCTTACGGATTTCAGCAGCAACAACCGCAAAACCTTTCCCTTGCTCACCGGCGTGCGCCGCCTCGATCGACGCGTTCAACGCCAGCAGATTGGTCTGATCGGCGATATCGGAAATCGTCTGAATCATATTACCGACATTTTTCGACCGCCCATCCAGTTTCGTTACCGCATCGATGATGTCCGCCGTCGCACGAACCGTACGCGTTGAATGACTTCTTAACTTGACCACCGACTGCTGATTTCCCGCCGACGCATCGGCAAGTGTCTGTGCCGCAGTCTTCATTCGATTGGAAAAGTCGGCAATATCCGACATCCGCCGTTCAAAATCACCGACCGACTGACGATTCTTATCCATCAGTTCCGCCTGATTGGTTGCCCCCGAAGCGATCTCCGAGATAGTCGAACCAATCTCGCCGGCCGACGCCGTATGCTCCTCAACACTGGAAACAAGTGTCCGTGCCGCATCGCCGACCTGATCGGACAGACGGCCGATTTCAGAAATAATCCCGCGACTCTGACGAATCATCTGATTCAATCCTTTTGCCAACATCGCCAACTCATCGCTTCCACGCTCCGTCACTGAAACGGTTAAATCACCGTTATCGGACTTCCACACTGCCTGATTCAGCTGCCGAACCCGTGCATTGTACGAGCGAAAAATAAAAAACAGTGTCAGCCCGTCCAAAATTACCAGAACAAAAAGGAGCGACAGGGAAGGAATAACCAGGTCTTTAGACCCTAACCGATAATATAAAACCGCCACCACAGCCATCGCCGCAATGGAAAGTACCAAAAATAATCCCTGCAGCCTTGCCGAGCTTTTGCCTTTCTTATTCATAATTAATCTCGCTCCACCCTCCAAAAAACAGGAAAACACACCCTGCAAGCAATAAAAAACTTCTCATCTATGTTATTATCGTCAAAAAAGAGCTTATTTTTAACCTGTCTCTTATACACATCTGACGCTGCCGACGAATAGCCTTGTG
>UQRJ01000332.1 GCA_900543345.1 uncultured Sporolactobacillus sp.
CACAAGGCTATTCGTCGGCAGCGTCAGATGTGTATAAGAGACAGCCATAAAACAAAGAAGATGAATCGATGCCGAAAAATATTAGGCGCGGTTTTGTCCCCACCGATTGCCGCCAGTTCAACCGTACAAATACCGATCGGCTGCGCCGTGCCCAACAGGATCTGATCTATTTATTGAACCGTGGTTATCCGCTGCCGCAGTGTCTCACCTTCATCGGCAATCGCTTTCAATTATCCGCCCGCCAGCGAACAGCTCTGATGCGCAGTTCGTGCAGCTCAGCCAATTTAGCGAATCGAACGGAAAAACTGCGTGCAACTCCGGCGGGAACGCTGTGGATCGACGGCTTCAACCAAATCATTACGTTGGAAGCCGCGCTTTCCGATTCGACGCTGCTCTACGGCATGGACGGGACAGTGCGCGATCTATGCGGCCTGCGGGGAACCTACGAATTGATTGACAAAACCGATCGGGCCATCTGTCTGCTTTTGCGTCAGCTCCGAGAGCGCGGCGTCGATCAGGCCATATTTGTGCTTGACCGACAAGTATCTAATTCCGGGCGCCTGAAACAGCGGATTCTCAATCTCGCTGCAGAAAGTAACTTTTCCGCTGAAGCGGTCTTGTCCGATCATGCCGACTCGCTGCTAATCGATCGGCCGGTCGTCGCCACCAGCGATTCCGGAATATTGGACCGCTGCAACTGCTGGATGAACTTGCTGGCGCCGCTGATCAGGCAGTATCTTCCGGCTGTGCAGCCGATTAATCTGTCGTTCGGCCGCCGTTGGTAAAATGCATATGCAGATGTGCGGCGATAAAAAGTGGCCGCGAATCAGCGGAGGGTTGCCCCCAAGCCTCGCGATCTTTATCGAGTTGCTCCGAACCACAGCACTGTTCACCTTTTTCATCTCAGAACATGGTAAAAGATGCAGCACCGTCCGGCAGAAGTAAAACAAATACTAACTGGGTTCCCGCCAAATCCTGCAGGCGGATCCGCAATGAATAGCAGCCAAAAGAGCAGCTCTCGGCACTGCTCTTTCCGTCCGTAACCAGGCAGCGTCGCCATCTGCCCGGCATTCGCTCATTCGTAAGTGCTCAAACTTAGTCAGCTGCAGACTCCCTAAAGCAGCTTCTCAATCGAATCAGCCATTTTCTCCGGTTTCGTAGCCGAACCAAAACGGGCGACAACATTTCCGCCGCGATCAATCAGAAATTTGGTGAAATTCCACTTGATACGCTCACCGAGCACACCGCCTTTTTGCGATTTCAGATACACATAGAGCGGATCGGCCTGTTCGCCGTTGACATCGATTTTTGCAAACTGCGGAAAAGTTGTATGATATTTCAATGTACAAAATTGATGAATTTCCGCTTCGTCCCCTGGCGCCTGGCTAGCGAATTGATTGCATGGAAAATCAAGAATCGCAAAACCCTTGTCCCGATAGTTATCATACAGCGTCTGAAGCCCCTTATATTGCGGTGTAAATCCGCATTTCGTCGCCGTATTGACGATTAACAGCACCTTGCCCCGGTACTCAGCAAGCGGCACCGGCCGACCCTGATAATCTTTTACCGTATAATCATAGACACTCATCCACCCGTCCTCCTCTTTTTTCATCACTTTGCGTGTAATATCAATCCTCAAGGCGCGATTTTTCTGCCGGCGGCGATCAGGTCGATACACCGGGTTTTCTGATTAAGTCGCTGAGTGTGGCGCAGATAGTCATCACGCTGAACTTCACCGATCAGTTGAGCCGCCGCGCAGGCCAGAACGGTCCGCGCACTTCCGGCTGGCGGCGGCGTCCATACGCCGTCAGTCGAATGACCAGCCGCCTATCGCTTGCGGACAATCCCGCCACCGGTTTCTAATCGTTTTAGCAGCGGCATCAGCGTGTTATTCTCCAGGTTCAGTTTTTTGCCCCAGCTTTCTTAAGGTAACCGCATCCCGCTCCCAGAGCGCCAGTAGTGTCACACATTGTCGATAAGTCAGCTGAAATTGAGTCAGTGTCAAGCGATAAAATTTTGCAACCAATCGATTTAAATGGCAAAACAAATCTGATTTAATAAGATCAAATCATTATGTCCGGCCAAACAAGTACATGTATCTGCTTTTGCCAATCAATCGGGCACAATCGATTTTCTTTAGTTTAACACAGCCGTTCAAACGCGGCAGACTTTTTACATTCCACTCAGCGAAATGACCGATGACGTTCGCACAAATGGCAAAACCCGGGTCATGCAAAAAGCATGAGCGAGTCTCTCCGCTCGTGCTTTTACGATCTCGCCGTGTTTCGACTCACAGCTCATCGGCGGCATGCAATTATTTCTCTCCCTTGACCTCATGACCCGCCTCGCTGCGTTTAAATGGCCACCAGTTGGCCAATCCGAAGATGCGCACCATCACTGGCATAAACAGCGGCAACATAACCACGTTGTAGAGAATAATGCCAATGATACAAATCAACGCCATTTCGGTCAATTCCGAAACACCGGAAGGCATCATTGCAGCGAAGGTGCCGATGAGGATAACAGCGGCCGAGAGGATGACGGTACCGACATTCTTCATCGAATCGAGCAACGCTTCCCGGACCGACAAATGCTTGTCTTCATTAAACCGGTCCATTAAGAAGATACTGTAGTCGACACCAAGAGCGACGAGGATGACAAACGCGAAGAACGGAATCGCCCAGTTGACACCGGCATAGCCGAGAATGTGTTGAAAAATCAGTTGTCCCGAACTCATGGCCGCGAAATACGTCAGAATCAGCGAACCAAGAATATAAGCCGGCATCACAAATGAGTGCAGCAGGATAACTAACACAATGCCGATCCCGATCAGCATCCAGCGCACGGTTTGCCCGAAGTCTTTATTAGTGATGTGGCTAAGATCGTTAAAATTACTGGTCGGTCCGCCGATCGCCACTTTGGCATTTTCCAGCGGTGTGTTCTTGATCTGTCTCTTATACACATCTCCGAGCCCACGAGACCCTAAGACATCT
>UQRJ01000333.1 GCA_900543345.1 uncultured Sporolactobacillus sp.
CTCGGAGATGTGTATAAGAGACAGGAATCAACCGATTCAGATCACCGGCAACCTCAAAGTTGTTGGTTTTATGGATGGCGGCCAGACGGCCATTCCGGCTGTGACAAATTACTCGACGATGCGTAAACTGTTTGAAAAGCAAAACGGCGTGACGGAAGCAAACTTTGTCTCTGTCAATGTCACTCAATCAACGCATGTCAAGCAGGTCGCGAAAACAATTCAGGGATTAAAGGATGACGGTAAGTATACCTACGGGGCGATCACGGTCGGCGATATTTTAGATACGGTGAATCAATATGTCCAGATCGCCGCGATTGTCCTCGCAGCAATCGCGGGCATTTCGCTGGTCGTTTCCGCACTCATGATCATTGTGACCATGTATATGTCGGTCTCCGAGCGGACGAAAGAAATCGGCATCCTGCGCGCCCTGGGCGAACGGCGGAAGGATATTCGCCGGCTGTTTACCGCGGAGTCGATCCTAATCGGCTTGTTCTCGGCAGCTCTCTCATTGCTATTGGCTTATGGCTTTAGCCTGCTGCTCAATCAAATGCTCTATAAAATCGTTAAATTTAACCTGGTTCAAATTTCAACGGCCAACATTATCTCGACGGTGATCATTGCTTTGGCGATTTCATTCATTGCCGCTCTGCTGCCGGCAAGACGAGCTTCGCGGCTTAATCCGATTGATGCGCTGTCGGCAGATTGATCGGACTGCTGCACGAGCAAACCCGACGATCCATCGTCGGGTTTTTTTCGATACTTCGGGTAGTGATTATTTTTGACCAGACATCTATGCCGGTAGCCAAGCGTTCACCATCATGATTTTACGAAAAATTCCTTGACGTAAAATAGTTGACAATGAGAAGGGTCATCACTGTTTGGATGCCGGGAAGATTTCCGTGGCCGGCGACAGTGTGGGCGGAAATATGAGTGCGGCGATCACGTTGATGGCCAAAGCGCGGGAGGACGTTTCGATTCGGAAGCAGTTGTTGTTCTATCCGGTGACCGATGCCTTCGTTTGATACGAAATCATATCGAGAGTTCGCGACAGGCTACTTCCTTCGCCGCGATGGGATGCAATGGTTCTGGGATCAGTACACGGCCGATGCGGATGCGCGGGCGGAAATCACCGCTTCGCCGCTAAGGGCACCGCTTGAGCAATTAAGCGGGCTTCCCGAGGCGCTGATTATCACAGGCGAGGCCGATGTGCCTCGCGATGAAGGAGAGGTCTATGCCAATCGACTCAGAAAAGCGGGGGTCCGCGTGACGGCTGTCCGTTTTCAAGGCATCATTCACGATTTTGTCATGCTCAACGACTTGGCGGAGACGAATGCTGCACGCGGGGTGCGCTTCTACTTGCGAATGCCTGGCTGCGTGACTAACCTGCATCTATACATGCTTAAATGGCATTTAAGCCGCGGCGCTTTGCTGCGGCTTATTAAATTTGTTCAGCCGATGGCGGCCATCCGAAGTGCCGATGGATTGCACAATTGACAATTTTGTTATAATGTAAATAGTAACAATTACGATTTACATGGATGAACCCATTAATTAATGTAGGCTCTGTTAAGCTTGGCTGTTGTTTTTCGCTGTAGACGCTCGCTTTCCCCGGGCGATCCTGAGTCTTCTCGCTCCTCACTGCGAGGTCTGGCTTGGCTCGCTTTTTCTACCGGAGTCTTGCG
This sequence comes from uncultured Sporolactobacillus sp., assembly GCA_900543345.1. Classification (GTDB taxonomy): domain Bacteria; phylum Bacillota; class Bacilli; order Bacillales; family Sporolactobacillaceae; genus Sporolactobacillus. Next base: position 1,683 of record UQRJ01000333.1, read on the forward strand.
TCTTGCGCTCCAAACCATGGAGCAACAAAACAGTGCCTAATGGTAAGGAAGGGAAAGGGTATGGAGAACAAAATACCGGTAACGATTTTAAGCGGTTACCTAGGATCCGGGAAAACCACAATTCTTAATCACGTCTTACGTAATCGTCAAGGGATGAAAGTAGCGGTGATTGTGAACGACATCGGCGAAGTGAATATAGATGCCACACTGGTCGAACAAGCGGGCGGCCTCTCGAAAACAGCTGAAAAACTCGTTCCGATGTCGAATGGATGTATTTGCTGCACGTTGAGGGAAGATCTACTGATTGAAGTTGAACGCCTTGCAAAGGAGGGGAAATTTGATTATCTGCTGATTGAGTCGACAGGTATCGGTGAGCCAATGCCCGTTGCACAAACTTTTTCCTATATTGATCAGAACATGGGCATTGATCTGACCCGTTTTTGCCGTCTGGATACGATGGTAACGGTCGTCGATGCGCTTCGGTTCATGACGAATTTTCGGTCCGGAGATGCGCTTGTCGATCGCAAACAGGCGGTGAACGATCAGGATGAACGAGACATTGCCGATCTCCTGATTGAACAGATCGAATTCTGCAATGTCTTGATCATTAATAAATGCGATCTTGTTGACGAATCGACACTGAATAAGCTGGAGCGAATCATGCGGACACTGCAACCCGAGGCGAAGATTATTCGTACCGTTCAGGGCCGGATCGATCCTCAAGACATCCTCAATACGCATCGGTTTGATTTTCAGAAAGCGATTGACTCGCCGGGGTGGTTACAAGAATTAACCGCTGGACCGGAGCATCATACGCCTGAGACGGAAGAGTACGGCATCTCAACGTTTGTCTATGCGAGAAAATACCCTTTTCACACGGGTCGATTGCTTCGCTATCTGCAGCGGCAAATACCTGAAAATGTTATTCGGGCGAAGGGAATTGCTTGGTGTGCGACACGGAACAAAACGGCCATGTTGCTGTCGCAGGCCGGGCCGTCAGTTTCGCTCAATCCTGTCACTTACTGGGTGGCTGCCCTGCCGAAGCATGCCCGGCGCGACATCATTAATAAGCATCCGGACATTCAGAAGGAATGGGATCCCGTTTATGGGGATCGTCGGACTAAATTGGTTTTTATCGGTCTGAATTTAGATAAAAAAGCAATTTGCGAGACACTGGACCGCTGCCTCCTGACCGCTGAGGAATTCGACAACGACTGGTCGAGACTTAAAGAATAGGAGAATGAGGCACAGAGCTACATATGCTGTCTCTTATACACATCTGACGCTGCCGACG
>UQRJ01000334.1 GCA_900543345.1 uncultured Sporolactobacillus sp.
AGGTATACAAGCATTATATGCGGACAACCCGGCGGCTCATGACGAACAGTTTACGTTTTAGCAACCGGATGAATCCGATTTTGTGTTCCGTTGAGTTTCGTATTGGCTGTTAGTTATGCTATGATAAACACTATGGGAGGAATGGAGATGCCGGGAGACAGCGACAATCTGGAGAAATGGCGCGAAAAAATCGGCCCGTTTCTTCGCAGTAAACTGGAAGAATTTCGTATGCTCGGACTTGAAAACCTGACGATGGACGAATTCTGGCAGTTTGCTAAGACAACCATGGAAAAAAAGAAAGAAGACAAACCGGAACGGATTCATGAAGTGGTTTCGTGTGTCATGTCACTGACTGTGAATGATTACATGAACAAACTGCGCATGGATATGTTCAGAAAACAGCCGATCGATGTTAAAAATCCGCTTTCGCGCTGAATGCGGCTTGTTTTAGCGCGGCCGGCGGTACGTCGTCTCGGATAGCGGAAGGAGCAAGCTGGGGGTTATGGTAAAGAAGGGACATATCTTTTCTTTTTTGGCAATCTTAGTTGTATCGGCAGTCCTGTTCGGCCTGGTCACAAAGCCCATCATACATAATGTGAAACTGGGCCTGGATCTCAAAGGCGGTTTCGAAGTGCTTTATCAAGTTAAGCCTCTGAAAGCCGGGCAGAAGATCGATAAGAACACAATGAGCAACGCCGTTGCGGCGATTAATAAACGGATTAATGTCCTCGGCGTCAGCGAACCGAATATCGCGATTGAAAACGGCAACCGGATCCGTGTACAGCTGCCGGGAATTAAAAATGAGAAAAATGCCCGGAAGCTGCTGTCGACAACGGCGAATTTGACGTTCAGAGATTATAAAGACCGGCTGCTGCTCGACGGTTCGGATCTGCAGCCGGGGAAGGCTAAAGTCGCTTTCGACGAAACGAATAAACCGAAAGTCACGCTGCAACTGAAGGATCCGGACAAGCTGGCAAAAGTCACGCGGAAAGTGCTGGCTTATGCGCCGAACAATGTGATGGTCATCTGGATGGATTATCATAAGGGAGATAGCTTCGCCAAAGAAGCGGGAAAAAAGAACCATAAATATATTTCCGCACCGTCCGTCAGTCAGGTCTTAAATACGCAGGATATTGAAATTACCGGTGATTTTTCGGTGAAAGAAGCGACGACGCTGAAAGATCTGCTGAATTCCGGATCGCTGCCCGTGAAAATGACCGAAGTCTACTCGACTTCGGTTGGCGCACAGTTCGGACAGGATTCGATGAAAGATACGCTATACGCCGGAGCCTTGGGGATCGCGGCCATTTTGCTGTTTATGTTGCTGTTCTACCGGCTCGGCGGATTGATCGCCGATCTCACACTTGTCTACTATTCGTATGCCGTCATGGCCGTTGTCGTCGGTCTTCAGGCAGTCATGACGCTGCCGGGGATTGCCGCGCTGATTCTTGGTGTCGGCATGGCTGTCGATGCGAATATTATTACGCTGGAGCGGATCAAGGACGAGATACGCGGCGGGAAAACAATTCTGTCCGCTTTTAAGGCCGGTAGTAAACGGGCGCTGCCGACGGTCATCGATGCCAACATGACGACGATTATCGCTGCGGCCGTTTTGTTCTTCTTTGGGAACAGCTCGGTTAAGGGATTCGCCGTGATGTTACTGATCAGTAACATCGTCACCTTCGTAACTTCGATATACGGCCAACGCCTGCTGCTCGGCCTACTCGTCCACGGTCGATTGCTCGATGGCAAGCCCGGACTGTTCGGCGTGAAGAGGAGTGATATCCGTGAAATTAAGTGAGAAGATGAACTATAAGCATTACAATAAATTTTACGATCACTTGGACTTTATGAAATACCGCAACGTCTTTTTCATCTTTTCCGCGATGCTGATCGTCCTTGGCATCATCTCGTTATTGGTATTTAAATTGAATCTTGGCATCGATTTTTCAAGTGGGACGCGGGTCGACATCACTAGCAACAGTACACATCGGTTGACGGTCACGGAAGTCGACAAAGCCTTTCGTGATTTCGGCTATCACCCCGAACGGCCGGTACTCTCCGGAGCGAAGAATAATGTTGTAACGGTGCGCTTGAATCAGGAACTCAGCCGTGAGCAAATCAGCAATCTCAAAAGTAATATTGCCGATCGCTTTCATGTCGAGCAGCCGACCATCAGCACGGTTTCGCCGCAAGTCGGACGCGATCTGGCGAAAAACGGGTTGTTGTCGCTCATTATTGCTTCGGCTTTTATCATTATCTATGTTTGGATTCGCTTTGAATTTTTGCAGGGGCTGACCGCCGTGCTGGCACTGATTCACGATGCTTTTTTCATTGTGACGGTGTTCAGCCTGTTCCACATTGAAGTAAATATTCTATTTATTTCCGCCGTATTGACCATTATCGGCTATTCGATCAATGATACGATTGTTACATTCGACCGGGTTCGCGAAAACATAAAGATGAGCCGGAAGCGGCTGACAACGCTCAAGGAAATCGGCGACGTCGTCAATCTGAGTATTCGCGAAACGCTGACTCGATCGCTCAATACGGTGTTGGTCGTGTTATTGCCGGTTGTTTTCTTGCTCTTTTTCGGCAGCGAGTCGATTAAGACGTTTACCATTGCCCTACTCGCCGGCTTATTATGCGGCGTTTATTCATCGATCTGCATTGCCTGTCCACTGTGGGCGGTCTTAAAAGTGCACTATCTTGCGGCAAGAAAACGTAAACGGACGGTACGCGCACAATCCTGATCTAAGCGGAGGGAACCGGCACATGAAAAAGCAGTGGAATATCTTGATTTTATTGATAATTGTGCTGCTGATTGTTCTATTTGCTATTCAAAATGCGTCGAATATCACGGTGAATTATCTTTTCGGAAGTGTCAGGATACCGCGCGTGTTGCTGATTATCATCAGTATTCTGACTGTCTCTTATACACATCTCCGAGCCCACGAGACCCTAAGACATCTCG
>UQRJ01000335.1 GCA_900543345.1 uncultured Sporolactobacillus sp.
TGTCTTAGGGTCTCGTGGGCTCGGAGATGTGTATAAGAGACAGATGCTGGCGTTCGGGTTCCTGTTTAATGTGGTCGAACGGGGCAGCGCTTCTTACGATCGGATTCGTCGTCTGCAGGCGGTCCGGCCGGAGATCAACGATCGGGACGGGGCAACGGATGAGGTCCCGAGCGGCGACATTGATTATGCGATTCGCTTGTTTCGCTACCCCGGAAGTGCGACGCCGGCATTGTGCGATGTCGATTTTACATTGAAAAAAGGAAAAACACTCGGTATCGTCGGCAAGACTGGCGCGGGCAAGACGACGTTGCTCCGACTGCTCTTGCGTGAATTTGATCTGAAGGACGGCCGTATCGAGATCGGCGATGTGCCGATTGACCGGATGACACTGTCGGCATTGCGGCAGGCGATCGGCTATGTACCGCAGGATCATATCCTTTTCTCGGCGACAATTGCCGAGAACATCGCTTTTGCCCGTCCGAATGCCTCACAGGCGGCGATTGAGCGGGCAGCGCGACTGGCAAGTGTCCATGAGGATATTCTTCAGTTTCCGGACGGATATGAGACGGTTGTCGGCGAACGCGGCGTGACCCTCTCGGGAGGCCAGAAACAGCGGATTTCAATCGCACGGGCGCTGCTGGCCGATCCGGAAATTCTGATCTTCGATGATTCGCTGTCGGCCGTCGATGCGAAAACGGAAACGGCAATTCTGCAGGCGCTGCGCACGGAGCGACGCGATAAAACAACGCTGATCGCCGCCCATCGGCTTAGCTCGGTGGAACATGCCGATTTGATTCTTGTGCTGGCGGAGGGACGGATCGCCGAACGCGGCACGCATGACGACTTGATGAAGCAAAACGGATGGTATGCGGCGATGTACGCCCACCAGCAGTTAGAGTCGCTGGTATCGGAAGGAGGCGGGGCCGATGAAGCCTGAAAGTCATGATCATCACGTCAAAAGACGGTTGGCGGCCTATCTATTTCAATATAAAAAGACATTGACCGTTGCGATGGTACTGCTTTTGGCGGGAACGGCCGCCGATGTCCTCGGGCCGATTGCGATGAAAGTTTTTATCGACGATTATCTGACGCCGCGTCGTTTCCCGATGATGCCGCTCATTCTGCTGGCGGTCGGTTTCATTGGATTATATCTTGTTAATGCCTTGTTCAGCTATCTGCAAATGGTTCTGTTTCAGAAAATTGCTCTGAACGTCATTCAAAAAATGCGTGTCGACGTCTTCAGCAAGGTGCAGCACCTCGGGCTGACTTTTTTCGATCATGTGCCCGGAGGCAGTCTCGTGTCGCGAATCACCAACGATACAGAAGCGATTAAAGAATTGTATGTCAGTGTGCTGTCGGCATTCCTTAGAAGCGGCGTGATGATTGCCGGTATTCTGATCGGTATGTTTGCTCTTGATGTTCGGCTGGCGTTGATTTGCATGCTGTTAATGCCGACAATCTTTCTGCTTGTGCGTGTCTACGGCCGGCTCAGTTCGAAAGTTTACCGCATTACTCGTGTAAAACTAAGTCAGTTGAATGCCAAACTGAATGAATCACTGCAGGGAATGGCGATGATTCAGGCCATGCGCCAACAGAGTCGCATGCGCCGCGAATTTGACCGGATTAACGAAGCACATAAAAGTGCGATGTTGAAAAGTGTACGATTAAACAGTCTGCTCTTGCGATCGGCCGTCTATTCGGTCTATTTGGTCGGACTGATGATTATTCTCGGCTTTTTCGGCGTTCAGTCGCTGGGCGGCGTGGTAAAAATCGGTGTGCTGTATGCTTTTATCAATTATCTGGACCGCTTTTTTGATCCGGTCAATGCGATCATGCAGCAATTGAATCTTTACCAGCAGGCGATGGTCTCCGCCGAACGCGTGTTTACGCTGCTTGACGACAAGCGACTGGCGCCGACTCGCGAAGGGGCGGAGCAACCGAAAATCCGCGCAGGGCGGGTGGAATTTCGCGACGTTACTTTTTCCTACAATGGGAAAACGGATGTGCTGAAACATATTTCATTTACCGCTAATCCCGGCGAAACGATCGCCCTCGTCGGTCATACCGGCAGTGGAAAAAGTTCGATTGTCAGCCTGCTGATGCGTTTTTATCCCGTCAAACACGGCGCCATTTACATCGACGGTAAACCGCTGACGAGCTTTGACGACCGCGAACTACGCAGTAAATTCGGATTGGTGTTGCAGGATTCATTCCTGTTTGTTGGCGATGTCGCCGATAACATTCGCCTCAGTCGACCCATCAGCGACGACGACATGCGTAAAGCGGCGCAGTTCGTCCAGGCCGACCGGTTTATTGATAAATTACCGCATGGCTACCACGAACCCATCGGCGAGCGCGGCGCATCGTTTTCCGGCGGCGAACGTCAACTCCTGTCTTTTGCCCGGACAATGTCGTTGAAACCGAAAGTCCTTGTCCTTGATGAAGCAACCGCCAGCGTCGATACGGAAACTGAGGAAGCTATCCAACAGGCACTGGCAAAGATGCGCAAGGGGCGGACGACAGTCGCTATTGCCCATCGCTTGTCGACCATTCAGGATGCCGATCAGATTCTTGTTCTGCACCGCGGCGAGATCGTCGAACGCGGCACGCATCAGTCGTTGCTGAAAAAAAAGGGCCTTTACTATAAAATGTATTTACTGCAACATGGGCAAGGTGCGGAAGCGGCTTTCAACCACGCGGTGTCCCGCGGTTGAACGTGTGGGAACGACCATTTTCCTGCCGGCATTCCAGGCCGGCAGCTTGATAATATGGCGAAACGTTCCGATTGGTGACGCAGGAGCTAGGGAAATAGTTGATCAATGCGATCGGAATTTTGTTAGTCGCTATCGGGGAGCTGATATTTGGGTGCGTTCAGTAGACGTATAGAGCAAGGATGGCAAGCCCTGTCTCTTATACACATCTCCGAGCCCACGAGACCCTAAGACATCTCGT
>UQRJ01000336.1 GCA_900543345.1 uncultured Sporolactobacillus sp.
AGATGTCTTAGGGTCTCGTGGGCTCGGAGATGTGTATAAGAGACAGATGTTATTATTAGTCTTGGAGGAAGACGCGAGATCGGCGCCGCAAAGGGTATGTGGCTTTTGTACGAAAATCCAGATGTGGATTTGTCCGGGATGCGGCAAGCTTTTTTGAACATTAGAAAACGCGTTTATAAATTCCCCGCTCTTGGCAAAAAAGCAAAATTTGTAGCCATGCCGACTCACGGCAGCGACGGCTTGGAGGTTACGCCGTTTGCCACCGTGGCCGACCCTGGCGGAAATGTTTTCCCATTGACCGATTATGCGTTGACTCCGGACGTTGCGATCTTGGATCCGGACTATGCACTTTCGGCTTCCGGGCGTGAAGTTGCCGACGATGGTTTCAAGATATTAACGGAAGCGACCGAAGCCTATGTCTCGGTGATGGCCGGCGACTTCTCCGATGGACCGGCGGTGAAGGCCATTCAGCTCGTTTTCCAATATTTACGTGCTGCCTGTGACGGAAAACCGCAGGCGCTGGAAAAAATGCAACACGCATCGGCCCTCGCGGGAATGGCCTACGCCAATGCCTTTCTCGGAGTGAATCACAGTCTGGCATATGAGCTGAGCAATACTTTTCATCTGCCGATGGCCCGCTGCTGTGCGGCAATGTTGCCGCACGTTGTCCGCTATAATTCGCAGAAGCCGGCTAAATTTGCCGAATATCCGCAGTATCGTTATTTCATCGCCGACCGGCGCTACGCCGAATTGGCAAAAGCCGTTGATACGGCCGGAGAAACGACGACGGACGGCGTGAATCATTACATCCGTGCCATCGAGAAATTGGCGGCCGACGTCGGAGAACCGATGAATCTGAAAAGCTGCGGGATTCCCAAAAAAGCATTTGACCGCGTCGTCGACGAGCTGGCGGACCGTGCACAGGGCGATCAGTACACATTGACCAATCCGAAATACCCGCTTGTCGCGGAATTGGCCGATCTTTATCGCCGGGCATATGAATGATGGTAAGTCAAAAATGTTCTTAGAAGAAAATTTATTTAACGACACATCCTGAATTTGAAGAGGCGAATAACATGAGCACGATTATGGCTGTTAATTCTGGAAGTTCTTCGCTGAAATTCCGCTTGTTTAAGATGCCGGGAGAAGAAGTAATTGCCGACGGGCAAGTGGAACGCATCGGTTTATCCGATTCTGCTTATAAGATCACAATACACGGCAAGACGCTGCGGCGGGAATGCAAAGCCCCGAACCACACAGCGGCCGCCCAGATCATGCTGGAAAGTTTAGCGCGGCATTCCGGTTCTCTGCATGCCCTTGAAATAGACGGCGTCGGCCATCGGATTGTTCACGGCGGTGAGCTATTCGACCACTCCGTGCTCGTCGATGATCAAGCTATCAAACAAATTCGCAGTCTCGAAGGCCTTGCCCCATTGCACAATCCGGCCAATCTCGCCGGCATTCGGGCTTGTATCAAGGCACTTCCCGGTGTGCCGCAGGCCGCCGTGTTCGATACCGCTTTTCACCAGAGCATGTCCGAAGCGACGTATTTATATGGTCTGCCCTATCAGTTCTATCAGAAATATGCCGTCCGCAAATACGGCTTCCACGGCCTGTCGCACCAATACGTCACTCACCGGGCGGCAGAGCTATTGCATCAACCCATAAAACAACTGAAATTAATTTCCTGCCACTTAGGAAACGGCGCCAGTGTCGATGCAGTCCAGGGAGGCCGATCGGTCGATACATCGATGGGATTCACCCCGCTTTCCGGTTTAACCATGGGGACCCGGACGGGCGATGTCGACCCCGCCGTCATTCCCTATCTGATGAATCAAACCGGGCTGACCCCTGAAGAGTTAATCGCATTATTTAACAAGCGCAGCGGACTGCTCGGCATTACCGGCACTTCCAACGATGTACGTGACATCCTGAAACAGCAACAGCGGGGGAGCCGGCGGGCCGGTTTAGCTATCGATGTGTTTGTTGACCGCGTAAAAAAATACATCGGCGCCTATACGCTGAAAATGCAAGGTGTCGACGCAATTATTTTTACAGCCGGTATCGGCGAAAACTGTGCCGAGATTCGTGAACGCATTCTGAGCGGCATGGGCTTCATGGGGCTGATGCTGGATCCGGAAAGAAACCGCACGATAAAATCTGAAGGATTCATTACAGCGCAAAATTCCAAAATCAAGGCTCTTGTTATTCCAACGAATGAGGAAATAGTGATTGCCAGGGAAACATTGCACCTGATCAATCAATGGAAAACGGAGCATCAGGAAACCTCGGATCGTGCCGAAAGAATGTGACTCCCGATTTATTCGATTCGCTTAACGCCCGCTCTGCTTCGCCTCCGGCATCCTGAGCTGGCAGCGGTGATTAAAGAACGCCCGATAGCCGATTTGCAGAAACAGGACAGTCGTCAACGAGACACCGCCGACAATGCCGAGCATCACGGCAATCTGGTAACGAATGGCCGTCAGCGGCGATGCACCGCCAATGATCTGGCCGGTCATCATCCCCGGCAAAAACACGATGCCCATCCCGACCATCGAATTGATTGTCGGCAGCATCGCATTGTCGAAAGCGTGATTAAGAATGGGACGTGACGCATCTTTCGGCGTGGCACCGAGCATCAGTGCCGATTCGACCAATGCTCGGTTTGACTGCATACCTGCAAGCAGTGTATTCACTGCAAGAGAGATTCCGGTCATTGTATTGCCGATAATCATGCCGCCGATAGGAATGACGAACCGCGGATTATACCAAGGAGATACGCCAAGCGTAACCGCAGCGAAATAAACAAGCGTTGTCAATGCGCCAAGAATCGTAGCGACAGCAATCATGCGTTTCAAATCGTTATTCCTGTCTCTTATACACATCTCCGAGCCCACGAGACCCTAAGACATC
>UQRJ01000337.1 GCA_900543345.1 uncultured Sporolactobacillus sp.
TACGAGATGTCTTAGGGTCTCGTGGGCTCGGAGATGTGTATAAGAGACAGATTGCCCGCGCTCGGCATTTCGGAATGAAAATCATTCTCGACGGCGTGTTTAACCATGTCGGGGCGAGCAGTATCTATTTTAACCGCCGACAACATTACGGTGCCGGCGGAGCGTTCAACGATCGCAATTCCGTGTATTTTCCGTGGTTCCACTTTCATCATTATCCCGATCGTTATGCATGCTGGTGGGGTATCGACGATTTGCCGGAGGTCGATAAAAGCAACGCGTCCTACCGTGATTTTATTTATCGCGCACCCGATAGCGTGATTCATCGCTGGACATCCGAAGGCATCGGCGGTTGGCGGCTCGACGTAGCGGACGAACTGCCCGACGACTTCATCGCCGGTATCCGCCGTGCACTTGAGAAGCACGCGGCCGACGGCGGAAAAGTGCTGATTGGCGAAGTCTGGGAAGATGCCTCGAATAAGACTGCATACGGCCGCCGCCGTCACTATCTCGAGGGCGGCATGCTGCACGGCGTCATGAATTATCCGTTTCGGCAACTCATCATCGATTTAATTCTGGGGAAAATCACGGCCCGCCACGCCGCCCGTGCCGGCCTCACACTAAAATCGAATTATCCTTGCGATGCTTTTATGGCTTCGATGAACAATATCGGAACGCATGATACGGAGCGCATTGTCAGCGTACTGGGCGGTGATGAACGAAAGGTGGCCATGGCTGCTGCCCTGCTAATGACGCTGCCCGGCGTGCCATGTATTTATTACGGCGACGAAGCGGGCCTATCGGGGGGCAAGGATCCGGACAATCGCCGTTATTTCCCGTGGGGCCGCGAAAATCATTCGATTCAAACGGCGTTCCGCCGGGCAATTCACAGGCGCCGGGCCGATATCTGCCTGCAGGAAGGGGATTTTCTGCCGTTTAGTGCCGGTTTGCTTTTTTGTTTTTTCCGCTTGAAGTCCGATAGTCATTTTACACTATTACTATTCAATCCGACAAATCGCGCCCAGCCGTTCGACCGCGGGCAGGTGGTTGACGAGGCCGAAGACGCTAGGATTCCCCGTGCGCTCAACCGCGTGAGCACTGGAGCGCTTGTCATCGATCCGTTCGGCTGGAAGATCTTGCATTCTGATGAAGATAGTAAAAAAATATGACAAAGTTCCAAAAGAAGCAATAATTGCTCATTTTTTATGCTATGATTTTAAAAGGCACACAGAAAGAGGCGAAAACAAATGGGAAAGTTAAAAAACAGTAAGTTGGTCGTTGTCGGTGTCGGGCATGTCGGTTCGCAAGTGTTGACCGATGCACTGGCACTCAATTTGTTCGCCGAAATTGCGGTGATCGATGCGGATAAAGAAAAAGCCGAAGGCGAAGCGCTGGACGGGAATCACGCGACGTTCACGTATAACGCGAATACAAGGCTTTATACGGCCGACTATGACACGTGCAAAGATGCCGATGTGATTATCGTCGCGGCGGGACCGAGCGTCAAGAGGGACGCGAAGCATACGGAGCGAGCGACTTTGGTGACAAAAAATGTATCCGTTATCAGGGAAGTTATGACGGGCATCAGCAAAAATACGAAGGACGCAGTGATTATTTTTATCACCAATCCGCTTGATTCGGTGGTTTATCTGGCGCAGAACTTCTTCGACTATCCGGAGGAACGCATCTTCGGAACGGGAACTTGCCTCGATTCGGCGCGGCTCAGACGAATCGTTGCCAACCATTATCATGTCGATCCGAAAAGCGTGCACGGCTACATGCTCGGTGAACACGGAAGTACGGCGTTTCCTGCTTGGAGCTTGCTGAACATTGAAGGCATTGCGGCCGGTCAATTGGACGACTATTTCGAATCGGCAGGCAAACTGGATAAGGATGCAATTGCCGATCATGTCCTTAAAACCGCCTTCGACGTTCTTCATAAGAAAGGATGGACGAACTCCGGTGTGGCAATGGCCGCCTGTACACTGGCAAAAGCCGTCATGTTAGACGAACGCGGCATCTATCCGGTATCTTCGACATTGCACGGCGAGTACGGTTTAAAGAATGCGGCCCTAAGCTTGCCGAGTGTAGTCGGCAGGCAGGGTATTGTCAGAAGATTGCCGGTGCCGCTTGATGAAAGCGAATTGTCCAAGCTCCGTGCCAGTTATGACAGTATCCGCGGCACGATGGAGGCCGGCGGTCTGACCGATTAATCGGAATTGTTTTTTCGCAAAATTGCAGATCGATGAAAAAAATCTGATTTTTAGCGACGATGTCGATTTTTTGCGGATGTTTTATGCTATGATTATTTTACATAGAAGCGGCGTTCCAAATACGCACGAGACCCTGCGGCCGGGCCAAGAAAAAGAAAAGAATCATAGCAGCCCGGGGAGCAGCCGCTTGAAAACAAAACTAGGAGGAGTTTACATGTCGGAGTTATATGTTTACTATCAAGGGAAGATTGTCAAAGAGGACGATGTCAAGATCAGTGTCCGCAGCAAAGCGTTTAATTACGGACTGGGTGTTTTTGAGGGGATACGGGCGTATTGGGACGAGGAAAACGAACAGCTTTACGGGTTCAGGCTGCGTGATCACTACAAGCGGCTGAAGGAGTCGGCGAAAACCGTTAATCTTAATTTTGATCTGAGCGTCGACGATCTGTGTCAAGGCACCGTTGAGTTACTGAAAAAAAATAATTGCCGGAGAACGACCTACATCCGTCCAATTGTGTATAACGATGCGAAAGACATCGGACCGACACTGACCAACACGGACGTCAAGGTCGTTATTTATACTCAGCCGCTTGATAAGTATGCGGGCAAACCGGAGCTGAGCGTTGGCTTTTCTTCGTGGAGACGGATATCTGTCTCTTATACACATCTCCGAGCCCACGAGACCCTAAGACATCTCG
>UQRJ01000338.1 GCA_900543345.1 uncultured Sporolactobacillus sp.
CGAGATGTCTTAGGGTCTCGTGGGCTCGGAGATGTGTATAAGAGACAGCCGTATAGAGCATGCTGGCAATGCTTATATCTCCGTTCAGAAATACCCTTTCCCATGGCACGGTCACGTGGTCGAACAGAACGATCGAGTCCACTTCCTCGAAGCGTGAACTAAGCGGATGATCATAGGTGCTCTTTCCGCCCACGAATGACTCGCGGCAAATGAACGTCAACCCGGGTGTATTGGACGGGATGGAAAAAGCGTAGGCATAGGCACTATCGACATGAAAAGCACCGGTTGGAAAAACGAGCAACTCGTCGGTCATGCCGCCTTGCGTTGCCAGCAGGCGGGCACCGTGAATCACGAGGCCTTCGCTGTTTTTACCGATTATCCGGGCCGCAATGACGTCCGATCCGTCTTCAAAGTAAACGGGGGAACGGTTGACCTGGGGCTGGATGAATGTATGCGTGAGCGAGATGTCGTTTTTTTGGCAATATTGATAGAAACGACGCATATTTTCACTGTAGCGCTTTTCACCGAAAATATCCGCACATGCCGCAAAGGTCATGACGACCGTATTCATATAATCCGGGGATCTCCCCATCATTCCGGCACTTTGCCGGGCCCAGATCTGAATGGCCCTGCGGCGCCTGGCCAGATCTTTTATTGTTTTGGGTTCAAGGTACGACATTCCGATTCGCTCGCCGGTTTCCGGTACCCGATAAGTTAAACTGTCCCGGTATGCTTTTTCATGCTGCATATCATACAGCTTTGCCTGACTTTTCATGGCACCCGAGAATGCCGGATGTTCCGAAAGGTTGCCCGTTATCTCTTCACCATTGATCCGGACATGGTTTTGCAGCCGATTGATCCGGTTGATATAGGTTTTTCCGTCAATATAAGACATGTCGATCCTCCACTCATTTGCGCAAATGTCTGAAACAATAAAAAATATGAAGGACGGCCCGGGTACATTCCCGCTTTTCGCAATGACAATGGTTTAAACGGGCGGTGCTTTTTACTGCAATCCCGATATCTGTCGCTTTTTATAACGACACATTTATTCCTGGCCCGAAAAAATTAAAATCAGACATAAATGTTTTGTCCCCCCGTTATGCTGATAATAAGCATCCATTTGGGGGGAATAAAAATGAAGCAATTGGCTTTACCAATTACACTGGCAGGCGGTATGTTTCTGAGCGGTGTGTGGCCGGATCAGCAAACATTTGCAGTGGAACCGACCGCCGTCGCGAAACGCTATATCCATTCCGCGTACGAATGGGGGAAGAACGATTGTTCGGGATTCACTCAGCGTGTCTTTGCTCATTTCGGCGTTCGGCTGCCGCATAATTCGGCTATGCAGGCACGCTATGGTTCGCCGGTGCCCAAGAGCAATCTGCGGGCGGGCGATCTGGTTTTTTTCAATACGTCAGGCAGAGGCATTTCGCATGTCGGCATCTATGTCGGTGGCGGCCGGATGATCAGTGCCGAATCGGAGCGCAGCGGTGTTCGCGAAACGCAGATCTTCGCTGGCGGAGCATCGGTGTATTGGGAGCCGCGATTTGTGACCGCCCGTAGATTGTCTATTGACTCGGTTGGGAACAGTGTCCGAATTGCAAATGGATTCGAAGAAAGGCAGCCGGCTGAAAGCAGCCGTCATCCGGCGGTGAATACGGTAAAGCAAAAGCCGTCTGCCGCCGGCCGTTCCGACTATACGGTACAAAGGGGCGATACACTATCGGCAATTGCGCTTGCCGCCGGCATTCCGCTTGCGGATATTCGTCGGCTGAACGGCCTGTCCGGCGACATCATTCGTCCCGGACAGGTGCTGCGTCTAAAAGCGCGCACCGAACGGGCGAGGACACCTCGGGAAAGGCGAGTAAGGAAAAACCATCACGGGCAAAAACCGTCGACTTTATGGCGAATCATGGAACAAAATGGTGTTCAGGTACTGAAATATCAGAAAATCGACGGCAAAACACCGGTTCGATTCATTCCGGGACAAAAGCTTCACTTGTTTGATGAGGCCGTTTCCTTTTAATAAAATTGCCGCTGTCAAAAAATTATGCTAAGTTGAAGAAAACGGCACCGTTGCTGTGAACAAGGAGGGCCTCCTTCTTTTAGGCAGCTAACGCGGACAGGCAGGAGAGATGACGATGCAGTTTGTCCCTATTCAAGTCAGCCGTGACCGCGAAACGGCAATGGCTTTTCGCAGGGATTCGTTTTATGTCAGTTTCGGTACGGACGAAGAATTCGATGAAGGGGCATATCTCAGTTGGCTGGCGGAAAAAATCAGACGTTTTCCCGACGGATTTGTGTTTGCTTGTGAGGGCAACGAGCCGATCGGACAGATGGAACTGACGGTTAAAACAGAAAAAGGGCAACGATTTGGCTATGTCAATCTTTTTTACCTGATTGCAGAAAAACGCGGCCGGGGGCTTGGTTGCCGGTTGCAGGACTATGCGACGGCTTTTTTCCGAAGCCACGGCCTCAGCCATTACGAGTTGCGCGTCTCCTCGTCGAACCGCCGTGCCATTGCCTTTTATCGTAAAAATGGGATGGTGCCGCTTTATCGCGAGTTCGGCGGTCGGGTGATCCGCATGGGTGGGGAGGTTCCTGCATTACCCCGATGACCAGCTTATATTTGACTCGCTACCGCATTCTACTGGATACATACGGGCCGCAGCACTGGTGGCCGGCAAACTCGACCTTTGAGATGCTGATGGGCGCGATCTTGACGCAGAATACGAATTGGCGCAATGTCGCTCGCGCGCTGGACAATCTGAGGCCGTATCTGGATCCGCAGTCAATGCAACGACTGTCCGACGAGCGACTGAATACGCTAATCCGCCCATCCGGTTTCTATCTGTCTCTTATACACATCTCCGAGCCCACGAGACCCTAAGACATCT
>UQRJ01000339.1 GCA_900543345.1 uncultured Sporolactobacillus sp.
ATTCGTCGGCAGCGTCAGATGTGTATAAGAGACAGATTTCAATATAACTAAAAGAGGGAGTGCTTTAATTGATCAAGCCAAATGAAAACGTTGTCATGGATACAAATAAACCGTTGCGTGTCATGTATATCAATCGCTCGGACAAAAATAATAAAAACTGGCTCCACTTCAAACACTCTCACTTTTTTTCCGAAATATTTTACAACACGGGCGGTTCCGGGGAATTTATTATCGAGGATCGGCACATTGTCGTGGAAAAAGGCGATGTGGTCTATATCAGTCCGAACATTGAGCATACGGAACTATCCAGTTATACGAATCCGCTGGAATATTTTGTGATCGGTGCCGACGGTGTGTCTTTTTTAAGCGATCACCATCAACCCATTCCTTACTTGAAATTCAAGGATTCCTTACGTCAATTAATTTATTATTTTTATCAGGGGCATGACGAATTCTCCCATCCGCAAAAAAACAGTCAATTGATCGTCGGCAACTTAGTCAACACCCTGTTATTATTAATTGAGCGCGATCAATCAATCACTTTAAAACATGAAAAAACAACGATGGTCAATCCGGAAAGCGCTTTGATCAAAAATTATATTGATATTCATTTTAAAGAGGGACTGACACTGGATTCACTGGCGAGTCATTTCCATGTCAACAAATATCATTTATCGCATGTCTTTAAGAAAGATTATCATGTTGCACCGATTAAGTATCTGAACAAAGTACGGGTTGAAAATGTGAAATTTTTGTTGGCATCGACCAATTATTCGATATTAAAAATCGCAACGATTAATGGTTTCACATCGCAATCCTATCTCGCCCAAATGTTTAAAAAAGAAGTTGGTATTTCTCCGGTGGATTATCGCAAAGCCAAAAACCCATGATGCGGAATCACTCTTTTATCTAATGAAGAGATTCAAAATAAAAAGCGCTGTTTCCTTTAAAAGTCCGACGGCTGCGCCGTGAATGCCCGCCTGTTCGTTCTTCAGCTCTCGGCACATATGACCTTGCGTGAATACGGCCGGCAAATCGTTGTAACCGGTTCTTTCAGGGCAAGGAAAACAAGTGAATGGATGAAACGAAGAAAGAGTGATCATCCGGATTTATTGCTCCTAATCAGAACGGTCTAGCTTAGCGATCAGAGCGGTTTAGCCAGTTCTGCCGTCGCTGCAATGGAAAACGAAAAAAGTACGGAACACACAACCGTGTCCCGTACCTCGCGTTTCAGCCAAAATTTTCAGGCTGCCTGCTTTTCACTTTTTTCACTCCGTCTCACCTTAAACACGACAAGCATCAATGCCGAAACGACCACGCCGCACAGGATCGACAAGAAGAAAAGCAACAAATGATTGGTCGCGCCGAGGACACCGACAATCGGTCCGCCGTGCGGCACGGCATCGGTAATCTGAAAGAGCATTCCGATAGCACTGGCAACGGCCGAACCGACGATGATGCTCGGAAAGACATGTTTCGGGTTAGCCGTCGCAAATGGAATGGCTCCCTCCGTAATGCCGATCAATCCCATCAGAATCGCCGGAAGACCGGCATCGCGTTCCTCCTGCGTATTCAGATCTCTTCTGATGTACGTTGCAATGCCGACCGACAGTGGCGGAACGGCAATCGCGCAGGCAACGGCGCCCATTACTTGAGCGTGCCCGGCCGTAATTGAAGCGACACCGAACAGAAAGGCAACTTTGTTCACCGGCCCGCCCATATCGACGGCGACCATCGCGCCGAGGACAAGACCGAGAATGATGCTGGCACCCGGATTCTGCGACAAGGTCGTCAGCATATTTTGCAGGCCGGTCATCAACCAGGAAACCGGCGCGCCAAGCACATAAATCAACGCGGCGCAGATAATGCCGGTACCGAGCAGCGGGATCACAAAGATCGGCATGATCGGCCGCAAATCTTTGGGAATTTTCCACGAGTTAAACCACTTGACCAGATAGCCGGCAGCGAATCCGACGAGGATTGCACCGATAAAACCGGTTCCGGCTTTCGTCCCGAGAATAGCCGGATTATTGGCAACCATCGCACCGACCATCGCCGGCGCCAGGGCAGCACGTCCGGAAATCGCATAGGCAATAAAGCCGGCCAAAATCGGAATCATCAGCGTAAAGCCGATACTGCCGATTTGGTTCATCGCATACCAGACGGTATCCTTCGGAATGACCATACCGGCTTTGGTCGGGTGTCCGCCGATCGCGATCGACAGCGCGATAAACAAACCGCCGATAATGACGAACGGAATCATGTGCGAAACACCGTTCAATAGCTGTTTAATAATCGGGCTTTGTTCATGAGCACCCGTTTCTTCTTTTTCGGCCTTTGCTTCACGCCGGTTAGGCGAATAAATGTCCGCATCCTGCGCTTCTTCGATCAAACGTTCGGGATTCTTGATCGCATCCGCCGTCTTCGTAAACAGTACTTTTTTCCCGACAAAGCGATCTTCGTCTTCAATTGAAACATCGGTCGCTAAAATCACGAATTCCGCATCGCGAATATCCTGCTCATTCAGCGGATTCTCAACGCCCTGAGCGCCCTGCGTCTCGATCTTGACCTGATAACCCTTGCCCTCGCCGGTTTTCTGCAGCTTCTCGGCGGCCATATACGTATGAGCAATGCCGACCGGACATTTGGTGACCCCGACAAATTTTTTCATCAAATCACGCCCCTTCTTGATTCAAATCTACGTGAGTCAAAATAAAATTATAGAGCCGCTGCGGATCGTGACGATTTTCCTGCAGTCCGGCAATAAACCTGTCTCTTATACACATCTGACGCTGCCGACGAATAGCCTTGTGT
>UQRJ01000340.1 GCA_900543345.1 uncultured Sporolactobacillus sp.
CATCTGACTCATGACTGTATGAGCGTGCAATTCCACCCGCTTTTCGCCGTCCGGCGCTTCGTCTTTGCGGACAACCGGCGGAATTTCTTCAATGTCGTTGGCGATCATCACCAGATCGCGGGCAAAACTGTCGTTTTGTACGCTGCCGCGGACTTTCAGCCACACGCCCTTATGCAATCGCTTGAACTTTTCCGCGTCTTCTTTATCGCGAGAAAAAACTTTAACAAGCAGTGAATCTGTATAGTCGGTGATTTTAAAAAGGAGAAGTGTCCGACCGCTCCTTAAATCGCGGGTCTCGGCATCAAATACGTAGCCCTGGACGGCAACCCGCCGCTCTTCATCCTGGATAGTCTCCATGCGCACGGGTTCATCGGGGATGTCGTAGCCAATTTTAAATGTTTCACCGGGGGCGGCCGCCGATTCTTTTTGCGCTTTTTTACGCTCCATCATCGCCTGAATGACTTTCTGATGATCCTCTTTTTCTTTTTGTTTGGAAAAAGAATCGTAGGCGTCGGACTTACTTTGCTGATCAATAGCCGCTACTAGATTCAGAGCGGCAAAACCGACTCGGCTCAGCCGTTCATTAATCGGCTGTAGCATCTTACGCTTCATTAACGCCGCTTCCGCCTCATTGGTTGCCGAAAGGATCAATTTCCCGCTTTTAAGTTCCGGCGTCTGATCAGACAGACAAGGTTTCAGCGACGGATAAGCCTTGCAGAGATCGGCCGCCACCTCGGGCCAATATTCCCCGATTCGCCGGCCGGCTTCCTGTTGCGACCGGGCATGAATCGTAAACGTCAGTTTCGCCACAATCGCTTCAAAATGTTTCTGCAGCGAACTTTTCAACCATTCGCAAACTTTGGCCGGCAAGATATCATTAAGGAGAAAATCAAAGTGCCAACGACGCTCGGAACGAAACACCGTCAGCTTTTCGATCTCGCCGTGAGCAAGATAAGCGTCCAGCCATTCTTTCGGTGCCTCAATCTGTTCCATCAATATATTCCAACGGGAGGCTCTGCTCAGTGATTCCGCCATGACCCCGACATCTCCTTTCCTCTTCATACCATTCTGCTAAACTTGTAACTTTGCTCCGTCATCCGGTTCAGTAAAAGAAGCAATTTTTAAACGCTATTATTCATTATACTGGCTCAAGCTGTGAGCACAAATTTATTACCTCACATTCTTCGACGCTGGAATTCGAAATTCGGTTCTCGACGGCAGCTATCACGTTTAATTTATTTTTAAATCTTTTCGCACAGGAACCCTAGACACCCCGGCACTACAGCCGGGGTGTCTAGGGTTCAAGCAGTCTGCCCGATCTGATTTTATTAATCTAAGTAACCCTAAATAGTAATGAGGTCATTGACAAAGAAATAAAGCCTACTAAAATCACGTAAAAGAGCGCACCAGACTCATTTGAGCTAAACGGTTGCGATTGATGGTCACCTTTTCATTGAATATTTTTTGATGATCTTCCGCGAACGTTCTAAATCCCTTATCAGCCGATAAGGTTTGCTGATTACGCAAAGAGGAAAAGTCGAAAAGAAAGGAATCGGGTGAGTTAGACATTCATCCTTCATTTTCGCGGGTTTCTCAATGATCTTTTTACAAACTTCTTCATAAAACTCTTTTTCAACATTTTTTTTGTTAATAATTTTCTTATGACAGCTTTCGCATTCAACTTCAATAATGATTTCATTTAAATAGATAACACGATGAGTAGTGACATAATCACTTTTCTGCAACAGTAGATCAATTAGGTGAACCTCCTTCATACCGACCTGATCTGAGGGATTCTGCCATATCATACCTCTATTGACATTTTAACTTATCACGCTTTGCTTTTATTTTGCAATGTTCTTCCGTTCTTTCTTTAAAATATTTCTAGTTCTGAAATCTCGCTTTATATTGTTATTCTTCGATTAGATAAGAAAAGGGCACCATTCCTTCACCTTAAGTGAGAAATAGTGCTCTCCCAAATTTTGATCATGTTTTCCGTGACTATGACGCAAGATGGTCACCCACTGTTTGTCAATGCAGCGTCTCGGAAAGGCGACGTACACTGTCGACCACCTGATCCGCATCTGTCTCCTGCCGGCTGCCCTTGCTGCGTGCGCCGATTTCAACGACATGAGCTGCAGCCTTCTTGCCGACAACCACTTGCAACGGACAACCGATCAGCTCACTGTCGGCAAATTTCACGCCCGGCCGCTCCTGGCGTTCATCCCACAACACATCGAAGCCGGCGTCGCCGAGCTGACGATATAACTTTTCCGATAAAGCCATTTGATCGGTCCTCTTCGGATTCATCGTGATCAGATGCACGGTAAACGGCGCCAAAGCTTTCGGCCAGATCAAGCCGCGCTCGTCGTGGTATTGCTCGCAGACCGCCGAGAGCGTCCGCGAAATGCCGATGCCATAGCACCCCATCAGCAGCGGCTGCGGCTTCCCATCGGCATCAAGAAAGGTCGCGCCCATCGCTTCGGAATATTTCGTTCCCAATTTAAAGACATGGCCGACTTCGATGCCCTTGGCGAAATGAATCGTACCCCGGCCATCAGGAGCGGGATCGCCTTCTTTTACAAACCGCAGATCGGCAAATTGCTCAACGTGCAAGTCACGCACCGGCGACACATGCAGATAAGTCATATCTTCCGCCTCATTGTAAAATGCCGGATCGGCGATGCAGCGGACGCCCTGATCAGCGAGCACGCGGACGCCTTCTTTCAACTGCCTGTCTCTTATACACATCTGACGCTGCCGACGAATAGCCTTGTGTAGAT
>UQRJ01000341.1 GCA_900543345.1 uncultured Sporolactobacillus sp.
TCGTGGGCTCGGAGATGTGTATAAGAGACAGGTATACCGGTGAAACGACCGGCGAAGAGAAAACGTTCCGCGTTAAGCTGACAATGGCCAACAATCCCAGCCATTTGGAAATGGTCGATCCGGTGATCGAAGGCTACACGCGGGCTGCGCAGGATGACCGCAACAAGAATGGAATTCCCTCCCAGCACACCGAGCGCGCGCTGCCGATCATGATTCACGGCGATGCGGCATTCACCGGTGAAGGAGTTGTCGCCGAAACGCTGAATTTGAGCCGGCTGCACGGATTCAATACAGGCGGGACGGTGCATATCATTGCCAATAACCAGCTTGGTTTTACGACCGATCATGAGGATGGACGTTCGACGGCTTACGCCAGCGATCTGGCCAAGGGTTATGAAATCCCGATTGTCCATGTCAATGCCGATGATTCGGAAGCCTGTCTGTCCGCTATTCATCTTGCCTATGAATACCGGCGGACATTCGGCAAGGATTTCCTGATCGATCTTTGTGGCTATCGGCGTTACGGCCATAATGAGTCGGACGATCCGGCGGCGACGCAACCGCTCCTTTACCGGACGATCCGCAAGCACCCGACTGTGGCTTCCATTTATCAGGATCAGTTGAATCAGGAAGGTTTGAATCTGTCAAACGAAGTCGATCGCTATAAAAAACATCTGATGGACAAATTTAAGAAAATCTATAATCAGACGCGTGAGAAGACCAAAGACTTGAGGGAAGTGCCGTTTCCGAAAAAGCTCGCCGAACCGCTTGACTACATCCGGACAAAAGTGCCGGCCGCCGAGCTGCGCGAATTAAATCACGAACTGCTCGATTGGCCGGATAATCTGCATGTCTATCCGAAACTGGCGCGGATTCTCCGGCGCCGGAAAACAGCCTTTGATTCCAATCATAAAATTGACTGGGGCACCGGTGAATCATTGGCATTTGCGACGATTTTAAAAGACGGTACGCCGATCCGTTTTACCGGCCAGGATGTCGAGCGGGGGACATTCGCTCACCGTCACGCCGTGTTGCACGATGTCGAAACGGGAGAGACCTATTCACCCTATCATCATTTAAAGGGTGTGCATGCGACATTCGATATCCACAATAGTCCGCTATCCGAGATGGCGGTCATCGGCTTTGAATACGGCTACAATGTATACGCCCCGGAAACGCTTGTCATCTGGGAAGCACAGTTCGGCGATTTTGCCAATGTTGGCCAGGTCATGTTCGATCAGTTTGTTTCTGCCGGACGGGCAAAATGGGGGCAGTGGTCCGGACTGGTGTTGCTGCTGCCGCACGGATACGAAGGCATGGGGCCTGAACATTCAAGTGGAAGGCTGGAGCGTTTCTTGCAACTCTCCGCGGAAAACAACTGGGTCGTTGCCAATCTAACGACGCCGGCGCAGTACTTTCACATTCTTCGCCGGCAGGCCGCAATCTTAAATAGCGATGTGATCCGGCCGCTGGTAATTATGACGCCGAAGAGCCTGTTACGCCACCCGAAAGCCACATCGCTGCCCGGTGATTTTTCCGAAGGCCGCTTCTACAAGGTGCTTGCAGAACCGCTGACTTCGGGTGATCCGGTCGCGGTCCGGCGTCTCGTGCTATGCAGCGGGAAGATCGCAATCGATCTCGCCGTAGAACTTGAAACCGATACTTCTGATTTTTCCTGGCTCAAGGTGCTGCGCGTCGAAGAACTCTATCCATTCCCCGAGGCGGAACTGAAAGTGCAGCTTGATCGATTCCCGAATCTGAACGAAGTGGTCTGGCTGCAGGAAGAGCCGAAGAACATGGGCGCTTGGGCATATATGGAACCGCGCCTGCGCGCTATCGTGCCAGAGCAGGCGACATTGCGTTATATCGGACGCCCGGAACGTTCAAGTCCGGCAACCGGGGAACCGGTATTCCACAAACATGAACAAAAGCGCTTAATGAATGAAACTTTGCATAAATAAAACAAGACTGAGGTAAAAAAGTGGAGGGGTCAGAGGATGATCGAAATTAAAGTGCCGGAACTGGCGGAATCGATAACGGAAGGCACTATTGTAAAATGGTTAGTCGATGTCGGCAGTTATGTGAATCAGGGTGACGATCTGGCGGAGATCGAAACCGACAAAGTCAACATTCAGATTAGCGCCGAACATTCCGGCGTTGTAAAAGAACTGAAGAAAAAGGTCGACGATACAGTCGAAGTCGGAGAAGTGATCGCCTTACTGGATGATCAGGCGACCGGCAAGCCGGATGGAGAAACGAAGCCGGTGCCGGTTGCAGTGGCAGTTAAGCCGACCGCAGTGAGTGAAGGGCCTGCAGCGGTGGGAAAATCCGCCGAAGCGGCCCCTCAACCGGCAGCGGCAGCCGAATCGCCGATTGCTTCGCCGGCGGCCCGCAGACTGGCTCGGGAAAAAGGTATCGATTTGAACGCCGTACCGACCGGCGATCCGCTCGGGCGTATCCGTGCGGAAGACGTCGCGCGGGCCGGAGCGCAACCGCAACCGGAAAAGTCGGTTGCAGCACCGGCTGCGTTACCCGGTAAACCGGTCGACCGGATTAAAATGTCGCGGCGTCGGCAGACCATTGCCAACCGGCTTGTCGCCGTTCAACACGAGGCGGCGATGTTGACGACATTCAACGAAGTCGACTTGTCGGCAGTCATGGCTATTCGCAAACGCCGCAAGGAAGCGTTTATTAAGCAGCACGATGTAAAACTCGGCTTCATGTCCTTCTTTACCCTGTCTCTTATACACATCTCCGAGCCCACGAGACCCTAAGACAT
>UQRJ01000342.1 GCA_900543345.1 uncultured Sporolactobacillus sp.
AAGATGTATTAGGCGAAATCGCTAAATTGCATCGAGCTGTAGAGCGCGACCATTATCTCAGGCTCCTTTCTGAAGAATTTTCGATTTCCCTTGATGCACTGAAACATCAGGAAAGGCAGATTTTTCGGACGATGAAACGGCACAGCTCGGGCAGCGGCGGGCCGTCGGCGGCTGTGCCCGGAGTGCAGACCGGACGTCTGCCGAATGCCAATGAGACAGCGGAACGTTTGCTCCTTGCTCATATGATGAGCAGTAGAGAGATTGCGGACCGTGTCCGCGATGAAATCGGCGGAGCGTTTTCCGTTCCCGTACATCAAGCACTGGCCGCCTATCTGTATGCCTTTTATGAAGAAGGCCATCCGCCGGATGAGGGATTGTTCATTCAGCGCATCGATGATCCTCGCCTGCAGCAGAAAGCTGTGGAATTATCCCTAATACCATTAGATCGCAGGGCCGAGGATCGGGAAATCGACGACTGCATTCGCCAGATCGTCAGGCATGCGAGGGCAGCGGTGATTTCGGACCTTGAGGAAGAAAGAAAAGAGGCCGAAAGAAGCGGTGACAATCAGCGCGCGGCTCAACTGTTGTCCGAGATGATCGAAAAGAAGAAGCAGTTGAATTCAGAAAGCGCAACGTAAGTGCGACTATTCGGAAGGAGGGGATCAAATGGCTGAAAAAGCGAGCAAGACAGAACCGACGGTTGAACAGGAAAAAGAACATCTTTTCGAAATTGGTAAAAAGAGGGGCTCTCTCACCTATCAGCAAATCGCCGATCATCTTGCGCCATTTGATCAGGAACCGGAACAAATGGATGAATTCTATGAGGCACTTGCCGACCAAGGCATCGAAGTCTCGGATGAATCCGACGATCATTCCGGTTCTGATGAGAAAGGCAAGGAAGAAGAATTTGACTTAAATGACCTGAGCGTACCGCCGGGTGTCAAGATTAACGATCCCGTCCGCATGTATCTGAAAGAAATCGGACGCGTCGATCTGCTGTCCGCGGATGAAGAGATCGCCTTGGCCAAACGGATCAAAGCCGGTGACGAAGAAGCAAAGCGCCGCCTGGCCGAAGCCAACCTGCGTCTGGTCGTCAGCATCGCCAAACGTTACGTCGGCCGCGGCATGCTTTTTCTCGATCTGATCCAGGAAGGCAACATGGGCCTGATTAAAGCAGTCGAGAAATTCGACTACACGAAAGGGTTCAAGTTCAGTACGTACGCGACATGGTGGATTCGTCAGGCCATTACGCGGGCGATCGCCGATCAAGCACGCACGATCCGCATTCCCGTGCACATGGTCGAAACGATTAATAAATTGATCCGCGTTCAGCGCCAGGAGCTTCAGGATCTGGGCCGCGAACCGACTCCGGAAGAGATTGGAAAGAAGATGCATCTATCGCCGGAAAAGGTTCGCGAGATCCTGAAAATTGCTCAGGAACCCGTTTCGCTTGAGACACCGATCGGCGAGGAAGACGATTCGCATCTCGGCGATTTTATCGAAGACCAGGATGCCAAGGCGCCTTCTGATGCGGCGGCCTATGAACTGCTGAAAGAACAGCTGGAAGATGTGCTCGACACGCTGACCGATCGTGAAGAAAATGTTCTGCGCCTGCGTTTCGGGCTCGACGACGGCCGGACGCGGACACTGGAAGAAGTCGGCAAGGTCTTCGGCGTGACGAGAGAGCGTATCCGTCAGATCGAAGCCAAGGCGTTGCGTAAACTGCGTCATCCGAGCCGCAGCAAACAACTGAAAGATTTCCTTGACTGATGATGAACGGACGTTCCTCTGCAACTAGAGGGACGTTTTTTTTATTTCCGTTTCTGCGAATGGTTTTATATGTTGTATTTTAATGACTTCATCGTTCATTTGCAAATGATTACTGAATTTACTGTACTCAGGGTTCCTTTTTATTTTAAATGATTATGAAAACGTTATCAACCGTAACGCCCATATTGATAAAGATCAAGCGGGAAGTCAGCGGAGAACGGAAGCCTCCGAAGAGAAATGCGCGCATCTTGGGCCGCGGCACAGAATGTGCTAAGATAACAGGGAAATATGAGCGATGAGGAACGAGTACAATATGAAAAAAATACATCTATCACCCCGCCTATTGGCGGTGCTGCGTCTGATTCCTCCGGGCTCCCGGTTGGCCGATATTGGCTCTGATCACGCCCATCTGCCGATTCGGGCATTGCAGGAGGGACTGGCCGATCGGGCAATTGCCGGGGAGGTCAGGATCGGGCCTTACAGGCAATCTCGTGCCAACGTTGAGACGTGCGGCCTTGCCGGCAGGATCGACGTCCGGCTCGGCGACGGCTTGTCCGTACTTCGTCCGGGCGAGGCTGATTGTATCGTCATGGCCGGGATGGGCGGCGAACTCATCGCGCAAATTTTGCAACGAGGCGGTAATGTACTGGCCTCCGGCCCGCGTTTAATTTTGCAACCGAATAGTCGTGAACCGCTGGTCCGGCGCTGGCTGATGAAAAACAGCTGGCGAATTTGCGATGAAGCAATCGTTGCCGAGGGCTATCATTATTATGAATTAATCACAGCGGAACTTTCGACGCAGAGACAGATATTGTCGGAAACGCAGCAGTTGATGGGGCCGTTGCTGTTGCACCGCCGGCCGGCAGCTTTTCTGGAAAAATGGCATCGCCGCGCGGCAAAATTGGAAGTTGTCCTTCATACGCTGAATGCGGCGGGGGAGACGGCGACCATTCGCCGGAAAAGGGAAGACCTGTCTCTTATACACATCTCCGAGCCCACGAGACCCTAA
>UQRJ01000343.1 GCA_900543345.1 uncultured Sporolactobacillus sp.
CGAGATGTCTTAGGGTCTCGTGGGCTCGGAGATGTGTATAAGAGACAGCCATCGGAAGCAATTTAAACAAGAGGCGGCGAATCAAGGCGTTAAGCTGACTTACCTTCCCTACGTAGTTAAAGCGCTGGTCGCCGCGCTTAAGGCCTATCCGGTTGTCAATGCGTCATTAGATGAAGCCCGCGGCGAGATTATTTACAAGCATTATTATAATATTGGTATTGCCGCGGATACAGAAGCCGGACTGATCGTTCCCGTTATTAAACACGCCGAGTCCAAGTCGTTAGTTGAACTGGCCGGCGCTATCGGTGAGTTGGCCGAAAAAGCCAGGGCCGGAAAATTGAAATCGGAAGAAATGAAAGGCGGCACGTGCACGATCACGAATATCGGCTCCGAAGGCGGTCAGTGGTTTACGCCGGTTATCAATCAGCCGGAGTCGGCCATTCTCGGGATCGGCCGCATTGCGGAAAAAGCAATTGTCCGCGATGGTGAAATTGTCGCCGCACCGATGCTTGCTCTGTCTTTGAGTTTCGACCACCGCCTGATCGACGGCGCGACGGCTCAGAAGGCAATGAACAAAATAAAAAGGCTGTTACATGATCCGCAACGGCTGATCTTGGAGGGATAAACATGGTTGTCGGGGAGTTTACGATGGATGTCGATACGTTGGTGATCGGAGCCGGCCCCGGCGGCTACGTCGCTGCGATCCGCGCGGCGCAGCTCGGCCGGAAAGTGACCGTTGTTGAGCGGGAATATGTGGGAGGTGTCTGCCTGAATGTCGGATGCATTCCTTCCAAAGCACTGATTTCGGCCAGTCACCGTTATGAACAGGCGCTTCACTCCGACGCATACGGTATTAAAACCGAGGGGGTCACATTGGATTTCCCCAAGCTGCAGGAATGGAAAAGCAAGGTGGTCGGCCGTCTGACCGGCGGAGTCCGGAGTTTATTCAAGGCACATCACATCGAACTGGTTGAAGGAGAGGCGCTTTTTGTCGAACCACATATCGTCCGTGTGAATCACGGTTATGAATCTACCCGCTATCGATTCAAAGACTGCATATTAGCCACCGGATCGACTCCGATTGAGATTCCGGGTTTTAAATGGAGCGATCGGGTAATTTCTTCGACCGGAGCACTGGCACTGAAACAATTGCCACAAAAGTTGATCGTCATCGGCGGTGGTTATATCGGCATCGAACTCAGCTCCGCCTTGGCCGGTTTCGGAACGGAAGTCGTCATTCTTGAGGGGACACCTTCGATTCTGCCGGCTTTCGAGAAACGACTGATCGCTCCGGTGAAGAAGAAGCTGAAAGAGAAGGGCGTCACCATCTATACCGAAGCGATGGCCAAGCGCGTGGAAGAAAGTGACGACGGCGTCACAGTAACGGCTCAGATCAAAGGTACGCCGCAGACCTTTGCAGCCGATTACGTGATGGTTACCGTCGGTCGGCGACCGAATACGAAAGAAATCGGTCTCGATTTGGCGGGAATCGAAACAACGGAACGCGGTCTGATCAAGGTTAACAAGCAGGGAAAAACAACGAATGATCATGTTTATGCGATCGGCGATATCGTCCCCGGCCCGGCGTTGGCTCATAAGGCGTCCTATGAAGGAAAAGTAGCGGCGGAAGCCATTGCCGGCGAAGCATCTGAAGTCGATTATCACGCGATCCCGGCTGTTGTTTTTTCCGATCCGGAGATTGCGACGGTTGGCCTGAACGAAGAAGAAGCCGTTAAGAAGGGGTTTGAAGTGAAGACGGGCCAGTTTCCGTTTGCTGCCAACGGCCGCGCGTTATCGCTCGGTGAGACAGCCGGTTTCGTCAAGCTGGTGACGCGTGCTTCCGACGGTTTGCTTCTCGGTGCCCAGATCGTAGGGACCGACGCCAGCGACATGATTGCCGAATTTGGTTTGGCGGTCGAAGCAGGGATGACGGCAGAAGACATCGCCTTGACAATTCATGCCCATCCGACACTTGGAGAGATGGCGATGGAAACGGCGGACGTTGTACTCGGCCGCCCGATTCATGTGGCAAAATAAAAACATCGCCGGCAAGCGGCTCCGCCGTGTCGTTGATTTCGAATCCCTTTTTGTTCGGCGGGAGCTGTCCGTCACCCTTTTTATTTCGTTTTTTCGGAAATACGCTCGGGTTTCATGCATAAACTAAAGAAACAATCGATTTAATCTGAAGCGTCCGTTTATTGATACGCCGGCTGCTGAGCGCCCGCGAAAGAATAAAAGAAAGGATGTGGCGGCTGCCTATGAAAGCGTTGAATCAGACTTTAAGCCGACAAGATGCCGAGAAAAGGATTCCGATCGTCCGCAGGGAAATCGATACGCAGCTGGCGGTATTGCTCAAAGCGCTTCGAGAAAAGGATGCGGAACGTGTGAATCGATGCAAACGGAAATTGGAACTGCTGAGGCGGGAAATGCTGCTGCTGGAAATCTGAAGCGATCGTTGTGAATAACCGAGAAACTGGCCATCCTATTCGTTACAGTCCCTGAAAGGGAAAATGCGCACGTCGCAGGATTCTTGATCCGCCCGGACTCAATGCGACGGTCGGGTACTTCTCTTTTACGGGATGAACAAAGAAGAGTTTTTATTCTGAATGGTATCCTTGCTCATGTTAAGTACATCGAAGAGTGCTTCCGCTGGCGGCGGTATCATGAATTTAGCGGTGATCAGTAAGCGTCAAAACGCCTCCCATCTTGAAACAGAAATGGGGGGTATCTGTCTCTTATACACATCTCCGAGCCCACGAGACCCTAAGACATCTCGT
>UQRJ01000344.1 GCA_900543345.1 uncultured Sporolactobacillus sp.
TCAGTCCCGAACTGGCGGTACATTTTTACTTTACTCATGAAAATCCGTTAACCGGGCGTGAAATCGATGTGTTGCGTGCAGCCGAGACGGGCGAACGGACCCAGCAAATTGCCAATCGGCTCCATCTTTCCCGCGGGACGGTACGCAACTATCTATCGACCGCTATTCAGAAAATGGATGCAATCTCGCGTCAGGAAGCCGTGCGAAAGGCGAAAGATCAAGGGTGGATTTGAAAAATGCGGGCAACGGGCCGCCTAACGAATCACTGACCGACGCGCTTATTATCCGCTCGGTAGGGGAAGCATCGGTGTCTTAACATTGATCGTCGACGATCGGTCCTGCGGATGGATACCACGCCAAGCAAAACCGCCGCTCGCTGGAGCATGGCCCACAGTTTGGCCGCATGCGTCGATTTCTCGGGGAGATCGACCGAACACCCGACCGTCGTCTGCATTTACTGATTTTCCGACCGATTGACAATCTGAAATCGCACGGAAACGGTCGACAGGTAAACTTCTGGTACAATGGCGGAATTTTACGAAATCCTAAGCACTTGTCCACTCGAAATTCGATGGCTGAACATATGCTGTAGAAAAATAGAGGGAGAGTGTCTGAATGTTTATTCTGATTGTTGTGATGTTTATTCTCCTCATCATTGTCGGCCTGTTCTTTTACTGAGATTAAAAGGGCCGATAACATGAACTGATTAATAGAGCGAACCTTTGTTCAAAGGGTTCGCTTTTTTTTACGACAGGCTGCAGGCAGAGAAAAGGCTCCATCAGGTCCCGCATCTTTTTTACAAAAATCGATTATAATACTTGAATGTCCACAAATTCTGGACAGAGAATGATACTTCTCACTCTGTGTTCGCGCTTACAATGATTACTGAGGAAGGAGGGAAGAGTGAATCTTAATACGGGGGAGGACGATATGGGAATAGATAGAGGTGTGGAAAATTGCAAATCCATGAGGATGAATTGATTAATCTTCTATTGACCAGCGATCGGTATATACCGACGAAGGAAATTGCTTCAATGTTGAATGTATCGACGAAGACCATCTATCGAATGGTTAAGTCAATGAATGATCGTTCCGGCGATGGACCGATTATTGAAGTCAAGCCGAGCCGCGGATTACGGCTAATAAAGAAAATCGGCGATTCGGATCATTTCGCTTACCGGAAAGAGGTGCCCGATCGGAGTCCGATTGAGCGTAGGAACAATCTGATGCTGAGCCTGTTGTTTAAAGCACCGTTTAGGGTTTCCAGAGACGACCTTTTTCAGCCCTATTATGTCAGTGAATCGGTGATCAAAAATGATCTGCGTATCATCAATAATCAGTTTCATCGGTACGGCTTGATGATTAAACAGGAAAACAATCGAATTGGCATATCGGGTCCCGAAGCAAATATCCGCAGAGCCATTAACGAAGTTTTGCTGAAAATGAACCGGTTCAGTGAAAATACACTTGACTTTTCATCGAAAACATTCGACTTGAATATTTATGATCAGAAATTTATTTTGGCACAGCTCAATGAACTGAAAAGCATTTTGGGTGAAAGTATTCCTTTTCCTTATAATATTAATATTTTTTCTCATCTCTATATTCTTATTAAACGCTTTCGCGAAGGGCATGTCATAAAAAACGGCAATGCTCAGCTTGATAAGCAGCAGCAGAAGCTCGTGCAGAATAATCTAAGCCTTTATCGGTTAGCCAAACGGATAAAAACCAACATTGATCATTATCTGGGAGTCACCCTTGATGAAGCTGAATCGCTGTATTTGCTGCAATATCTAGTCTCTACGCGATTGAATTCAAAAATGATTTCAATCGATCAAATGCCGGATAACGTCCAGTCTATCAGTCAGTTTTATGTCGATCACGTTCAGAAGGCGTTACAAAAGGACATCAATCCCTTAGTCGTCCGCGATCTGGCCAATCATATTAAACCGATGATTAATCGTTTGCGGAACGGAATCATTGTTCAAAATGTCATGCTGAACGAAATTCGTGAAGAATACGGCACTTTGTTTGAACTCGTGACGTCGGTATCGGAAAAAGCGGTCACTAAATTTAAATTGGATGCGCCAATTTCTCCCGATGAAAATGGTTTTATCACCTTATATTTTGCTAAATTTCTTGAACAGCACATTGTGCGAAAAAGGATTGCCATTGTTTGTACGACCGGCATCGGGACATCGCAGCTGTTGCAGGTGAAAATTCACAAAGAGTTCCCGGATGTTGAAATCGCCTGCGTCACTTCGACGGCAAATTATCAGGAAGACATCAGTAAAGTTCTGCCGATTGATTTTGTCATCTCGACTGTTCAATTTAAAGCCCCGAGAAATATTCCGGTGATTGTTGTCAGCGCGCTGCTTTCCAATATCGATCGCATGCGAATAAGAAGAGCTTTGACAAATGAGGGATTTCAATGACGGACATGTTTTTAACGATGCAACTCGCTGCTTCGCGTCAAAAAGATATTTTTTACGAAATGGGAAACTCATTAAAAAAGGACGGCCTAATTACCAATGTTGAGCAATTTGTAGCGGAAGTTGAACAGCGTGAACAATATGGTTCGACCTATATCGGACATGGGGTGGCTGTGCCTCATTATCAGACCGATCATGTCGCACGCTCTTTTATCGTTGTCGGCGTTTGCCACAATGTCGTTGATTGGCCGACAGCGGACCATGTGCCGATCCAAATCGTTCTTTTGTTTGTCATTAATCTGTCTCTTATACACATCTGACGCTGCCGACGAATAGC
>UQRJ01000345.1 GCA_900543345.1 uncultured Sporolactobacillus sp.
TACGAGATGTCTTAGGGTCTCGTGGGCTCGGAGATGTGTATAAGAGACAGAACAGATACTGATACTTTCCAAACAAATCGTATCTCGTTTTTATACGATTTCCGGCGTGGATCTTTTATCGGATAAATTAATCAGATCTCTGGCCGTTCATTTGCTCCCGACCTACTATCGAGTCAAATACCGCGTCCCTTACCATCTTTCCAATTTATCGGTATTAAGAAGTGATTATGCTCATCTGCTGCAATTGACCCGATATGCCGTTCAGCCTTTTGAACAATTTATCGGTGAGTCCCTGCCCGATGACGAGATCGGTCTAATTACCGTTTATTTCGGCGGCGAATTAAGGAAAAGGCCGAAATCTTTTAAAGCTCTGCACGCCGATGTTTATCTCGTCTGCACCAGTGGCATTGGTACAACAGAATTCTTATTACAGCAACTGTCCGTTCGTTTTCCGGATATCGCTTTTTCCAAACCGATGAATATTAAAGAGTTCCATCAATTGCTACTTCAGCATAAAATACCCAAGATGGTTATCACGACGACAAACTTGGAATCCTCTTTCCCTATTCCGATCATTCGCGTTCATGCCGTCCTGTCTCAATATGATCTGCGACAACTTGACAAAGAATTTGGCAAGATCGGCCTGCTTCAAGTTCACAATCAGAACGTTCCGAGCATCGTCAGAGATGTATTGGACATCGTATTCGACTACGCCAGAATTGAAGATTTTCACGGCCTGACAGATCAGTTAACCAATTACTTTGCTTCGAGACAAAGCAATGACGATTCGCCAGATCATCCCACATATTGTTCAATTTCCGAACTTCTTCCGATCAGCCATATCCAAGTTGTGGAAAACATGCCGGATTGGAAGACTGCGGTCCGCGAATCATTCGCCCCGCTGACGCGAGAACAAACCGTCGGCGCCAATTATATTCAAAAAATTATTGATCTGACCGAAGCAAAGGGGACCTATATGATCATTAAGGAGCTGGTTATGCTTGCCCATGCCGCACCACAGGACGGCGTCAAAAAATTATCCATGTCAATGCTCCTCCTCCGTCATCCAGTTATCATCGGACCGATAAAGCAGCAGAAAGCAGTCAAACTCGTTATCGCTTTAGCTCCGACGGATCGGGTCTCGCACGTGAAAGCACTGGGTCAATTGCTCAATTTGTTGAACAGCGACGGCCTTTTTCATCAACTTATACAGGCCGAATCGGCCAATGATATTCAATGTATCCTCAATAAACTGGATGATCAAGCACTTTAAGCCAAGAGGCGGTTTAAGTAAGATGAAAAAGCGGTGGCATTCGGCAAATTTTCCTGTGCCCGGATCGTCTGTAAATTTCTGCTTCGACACGGCCCGCCCCCATCGGGAAGCGGATTTCCGGTCGTTGAAAAAGGATGAGGCCGATAAAATACAATATCCCTTCCCGAAGCAGGTGGAAGGGATAGCATAAGGTTATTCTGTTTCAATTCAAATGAGCTAAGCGTAAACGATCAGATGCCGTCACTGTCTTCATTTTTCGGCGCGGCTTGATGTTCACCGAAATACGTTGTATTTTTCTTACTGATTGTGACCACCGTCTGTGCAAGTTCGCGAATATCGGAAAAAACAGGCTGTGACAGCGCACACTCAAGCAATGAACCGACATTGCAACCCGCTACCACGGATAATCTTTTGCTTGTCGTCGATAACAAGGCCGCTTGCTTAAATGGTGTCCCTCCCAGTAAATCCGTAAAAATGAGAAAGTACGAATCATCGGCATCTTTTTGAACTTCATCACTGAGACGATCGTATAATTGCTTGTCACTCATCCCCTCCGTAAAATCAATATAAGCAATACAATCCAAATCGCCGGCAAGTAATTTGACAGTGGAACGAATGCCGCCGGCAAAATTCCCATGTCCGGTTACAATATATTTGACATGCTTCATTTTCACAACACCCCTAAATATGAGAACACGATCGCAAAAATAAAGGTAGCGGCAATCAAGATCACCGGATTCGTATTTTTTGCTTTTAAAAACCAGTACATTAAGAATGTATAGCCCAACGGAAGAATATTAGGAAAAATTTTATCAAGAAAATCCTTCTGCAATGAAATGCTATGACCGGCTGTGACGGTAAATTTTGCTACAAGCTGAATATCCACATAGGTCGCAATCAGACCGCCGATGACCGTAACGCCGAGAATGCCGGCCGCGCGGGCAATAATTGCCGAATTTTCACGAATTTTCGTTATGGCTTTCGTTCCGGTGAAGTAACCCAATCTCGCCCAAAAGATTCGCAAGAAAAAGATCCCTACATAAACGAGAAAGAAGACAATCGGCCCGATCAGGCTGCCTTGCTTACAAAAGGAGGCAGTCACCCCGGCAACAATCGGTAAAATCGTGAACCAAAAAATAGCATCGCCGATGCCGGCCAGCGGACCGAATAGGGCAACACGCAACCCGTTTATAGTCGATCTTTTTTCGCCGTGTTCTTCGAGGGACAGCAGCATGGCCATCAAGAAAGGAGCCGTATTGTTGTTCGTATTCATAAACTCCAGATTATCTCTCATGGCTTGAGATAATCCTGCTTTGTCCTTTTGATAAATTTTCTTTAAACCGGGAAGCATGGAGTACAACCACCCGGCCGATTGCATCCTTTCATAATTAAAAGCGGTCTGGTTAAATATCGAACGAATCGCCAGTTTATCAATATCATGTCTGTCTCTTATACACATCTCCGAGCCCACGAGACCCTAAGACATCTC
>UQRJ01000346.1 GCA_900543345.1 uncultured Sporolactobacillus sp.
AGATGTAAATTAGGGAAATACGCAAGCCGATCGGGTCGATCTGCCAGCCCCAGTCGCTCGTTTCCAAGTATGGGTTCTTCACACTAGTGACCAGATTTCCACCGACTTTTTCCATGTGCTCCTCATTGATGCTTTTGACCATCGTCATGTAGTAACTGAAAGAGACGAAGTCGACGGTGTGCTGTTTCAGAATCTCTGCATCGCCTTCGTGTGTCTCGATGTGAATGCCGGCTTCCTTGAAATAATTTTTCATGTATTGCGGATATTCACCGAAGACTTGAACGTCGGCGTAAAAGTAATTGTTGCGGTTATATGCCTGAGCCATTGCCGCGTCTTTCGGATTGGCCGTCAGCGGGTAAGCCAGCGTTTTGGTCATCATGCAGCCGATCTTGCCGGCCGGTTCGACCTTCTTCAATTCCCTTGTCGCTAAAGCGCTGGCGATAAACTGATGATGTAAAGCCTGATAGATGGCCTCCTCGGCTGCACGTTTGTTCGCATATTTCTCTTCGACCACACCGACCGTTGTGAATGGATGGCGGAAAACACTGTCGATCTCGTTAAAGGTCAGCCAGTAGTGGACGTACTGGCTGTATTCTTTGAAGCAAATCCTCGTGAAACGAACGAACATCTTCACGACATCGCGCGAGACCCAGCCATCGTAGTGATTGACTAGATACAGCGGCATCTCGTAGTGCGACAGCGTCACCAACGGCTCAATGCCGAGAGCTTTCATCTCCTTGAACAGGTTGTGGTAAAACGCCACACCTTTGGGATTCGGTTTCGTTTCGGTACCGGTTGGGAACAGGCGCGTCCAAGCGATCGACATCCGCAGACATTTCATCCCCATCTCGGCAAACAGAGCCAGATCTTCCTTATAGCGATGGTAAAAGTCGATGCCATGGCGCTTCGGGTAGTACGTCGTGTCGTTGGTCGCCATTGCTTCTTTAATCTGTTTCGGCGATACGTGCCACTGGCTAACATAGTCTTTCGGATCGATGTCCGGTTTGTATTGTGCGACGTCGGCAACCGAAATTCCCTTCCCATCGACGTTCCAGGCCCCTTCTGCCTGGTTTGCGGCAATTGCGCCGCCCCACAGAAAGTTTTTCGGGAAATAGCTTTTCATGTTCATGCTCCTTTAGTTAGTTTTTGGAAGGACCGGCCGGTTGATTGAAGTAATAGTGCCAATGATCACCGGCTATTGCCTCGAACTGAGCGTTGTCCTTTGCATTTGTCACAATCAACATTGTGGTCGTGTCGTACCCCTTATCCTGCAATAATTTTAAGTCGACGTGGCCGATTTTCTGGCCGCGAACGACGTGATCGCCCTTCTTAACGTTTATTTCAAAGCCATCGCCTTTTAGGTTGACGGTATTGATGCCAATATGAATAAGTACCTCAAGTCCGGAATCGGTGCGCAGCCCCACCGCATGCTGAGTTGGGAAGACGGTAATCACCTCTCCGCTGGCCGGTGCATAGACATCGCCATGGGTCGGTTGGATAGCGAGCCCGTCGCCCATTGTTTTGTTGGCAAAGACCTCATCGGCGACTTCATTCAAGGGGATTACCTCCCCTTGAATCGGCAAGCAGAATTCACTTTTGTCCGTCTGAGCGTCGTTCTTGGCGCTTCCTTCGCCTAATCCGAGAATATAGGTCAACACGGCGGAGAGAACAAAGGATAAAGTGATGCCGATCAAATAATAGATAAAGGTCTGACCAAAGAACGCAGGCAATGTAGTTAATGCCGGAAAAACGTAGACGATGGCCTTCGTCTGCAGCGACCCCATGAACCCGCCGGCAACCGCCCCGGCGATCGTTTGCGCAATCAGCGGCCGTCTAAACGGTACGGACAGCCCGTAAACGATCGGTTCCGTAATCCCGCCAAGTAATGCCGGAACCAGCGACGAGAGTGCCAGCGTCTTGGTGCCTTTATCTTTAGCTCGAAAGAAAACTCCCAATGCCGCACCGGCACTGGCAAACGTTGCTGCCGCCACCATCGGCCGAATCGTGTCGTAGCCATACTTGGAGAGGTTGTTAACCATGATCGGCACGACACCCCAATGAATCCCGATCATAACCAGGTACGTCCACCCGCCGCCGATAATGGCCCCGGCCAATAAGCCGCTGTGCTGACTGACGAAATTAACGACAGTTCCAAGGCCATCGCCTAAGACCACTCCGATCGGACCGATAACCATAACCGTCAGCGGTACCATAATCAGCAATGCGAGCATCGGCAGCAAGAAAATTTCCAGGCTTTTTGGTACGAATCGTTTTAGAATGTACTTTTCAAACTTCGCGTAGACATAGATTGCGATGATCGCCGGGATGACTGTGCCGGAATAGCTCATCAAGATCGTCGGCAGGCCGAAAAAGTCAACTTTGACTCCATTTTCAGTTACTAATTTGGTAAAGTTCGGTTCAAGCAAAGCAGCCATGATCGCAAGACTGACGAACGGATTACACTTGAACACGCGAGCAGCGCTGACCGTTAGGAATAATGGCAGGAAGTAGAATACGCTATTGCCGGCAGCCGATAAGATTGCATATGTGCTGGATTTGCTGCTCATCCAGCCGAAAGTGACTAAGATTACCAGCAGTGCTTTAATCATTCCGGCGCCGGCCAGCGGCATGATGACCGGATTGAAGATTGCCGACAGGACGTTGAAAAAACGGACCAAGATATTACCTTGATTATGCTCTCTTACTGTATCCTCATTGGCATTGCCTTCCAGCGCACTCTGGATG